>JAYUFI010000632.1:0-31389 GCA_043738805.1 Planctomycetaceae bacterium
TGACCAACGGCTGGCAAATCGGCAGCGGCCCCACCGAGGCCCGTTGCAAGACCAGTACCACCCGCTTGAAACGCTCCGGTGCCCGCTGGAATCTCTGCAACGCCGAATCCGTCTCCGCCCTGACCAACCTCCGCGACAGCAACCAATAGCAACCCTATTGGTCAACCTGCGTCACCACAAAAACTTAACCCCGCCAAAATCTCTGAGCACAACCTATACGGTGAACTCGCAGGCCATGACTTGTGTTTTGGATCAATCCCTCTATGACTCTCCCCGCTTCAAACTGTAGCCCAGGCAGTTCGCCTGTGATTGCATCAAACTGGCTAGCCAGGCGAGCCGCCTAGGCTACGGTTTGAACTCACGCCACGAAAATAGGAAGACTTCAGAAAGGACTCTCATGGAACTCAAACTGACCACGGCTCATGCTCGCGAGGTCGATGCTGATTGGCTCGTTGTTGGCGTCCCTGAAGCAAGCGAGTGGGGCAACGAACTTGTGGCGCTCGATGACGCTTTGGGCGAGCAGTTGAGCCGTCTGCGTGAAGCGGGAGACTTGACTGGAAAGCTGGCGGAATTGCTCACGATCCCGGACACGCCGGCACTGAAGGCACGCCGATTGTTGCTCGTCGGCACGGGTTCACCGAAAGATTTGTCCGTGGCGAAGTGGGAAAAAGCGGCGATGACCGCCGTGCGGCAGATATCCTCGAAGAAGGATGTCCGCGTCGCGTTTTGTGTGCCCGAACAACTCGGCACACTGTCGAATGAACGAGCGATGGAAACAATCGCAACCGCGCTGATTGTCGGCTCGCAAGGACAAGACGTCTGCAAGACAGAACGTTCGCGACATCCGTTTGTAGCCGCACAGATCGTGCTCGCACCGAACCACGATGCCGCTCTCGCAACACAGGCGACGGAACGCGGTCGCATCATTGGCGAGGCAGTCAACCTGGCTCGCGAACTGATCAATCTGCCGCCGCAGGAGATTTATCCGGAGACCTTCGCGGCTCGTGCTCAACAAGAGGCTGCGGCTTGCGGATTGATGTGCCAAATTTTCGATGAGAAACAACTAGAAGCGGAACGATTCGGTTCGATGTTGGCCGTCGCGAAAGGGAGCGATCGACCGGCTCGCATGGTTGTTTTGGAACATTGTCACGGCGGACCGAATGCCCCGACGCTGGCGCTCGTCGGCAAGGGAGTCACGTTCGATAGCGGCGGGCTGTCGATCAAACCGACCGACGGCATGTTGACGATGAAGTGCGACATGGCCGGTGCCGCAACGGTGCTCGGGGCCATGACGGCGATCGCGCGGTTGAAGCTTCCCGTGAACGTCGTCGGCTATGCGGGACTCGTCGAGAACATGCTCGGCAGCAAAGCGTATAAACTCGGCGATGTACTGACCGCGCGCAACGGCGTCACGATCGAAGTGCATAACACCGATGCTGAAGGCCGCCTAGTACTCAACGATGTACTCAGCTACGCCGTCGATCACGGAGCGGATCGACTCATTGACCTCGCGACGCTAACCGGCGCGTGCGTGGTTGCGTTGGGCGAAGATGTCGCCGGAGCATTTACGAACAATCAAGCATGGTGCGATCAAGTGCTCACCGCCGCGAAGACTCAAGGCGAGGACTTGTGGCAAATGCCAATGTTTGATTCATACAACGATCTACTCAAGAGCGATGTCGCCGATTGCAAAAACGTCGGCGGCCGTTGGGGTGGAGCGATCACGGCGGCGAAGTTCCTAGAAAAATTCGTCTCCGGCAAACCGTGGGTTCACCTCGACATCGCTGGCCCGGCGTTCGCGTCGTCAAATAAAGGACACCGGGAAGGCGGGGCCACCGGCTGCCTCGTGCGCACGCTGATCGAAGTTGCCAGTTCAGCAACAATCTGACTGACTGATTTGATCGACGTACTTAGAAGTTGGTACGAGGCACGCCTTGAGAATTATCGACAAGTTTCGATTCGAGAACGGCGGGGGTATATGTTGCTCTAACTCCGATTATCGCCTGCATCGGACGAGTTGTTGCGGCTCCTTTTGTGTTGAGGACGACGAATTATCGAACCTCTACCTCGACCCGAATGACCTGTGCAAGACGATCAGCCTGTTGCGGTCAATCAATGATGATAGTCCATGTCCATGCCCGTTCTGTGGAGCAAACGAATGGGATCTGTGTGAGGTTGAAGAGCTTCGCGATGCGCCCGATTGTTGGAAGTGGGCGTGCTCAGAATGACGATGCGAAGACGTTAGCGTGAAGCACGATGAGTTTTGTGAAAAGCAGGAGTTTGATGATTGATGCCTGAGTATTTCGTCTCCGAACGCCTACACGAGTTTGCATCGCGGGTGTTTCAGCATTTTGGTGTTCCGCCAAAGGACGCCGATCTAGCGGCGGACATTCTCGTGCTCAGCGATCTGCGCGGCATCGACTCGCATGGCATCGCGCGGTTGCGGTCGTATGTCGGCATGTTGTCGATCGGACGCATCAATCCGCAGCCGAATATCACGATCTTGCGCGAATCCCTCAGCACTGCGACCGTTGATGGAGACAACGGTCTCGGCTTAATTGTCGGGCCGCGAGCGAACTCGATCGCGATGGACAAAGCGGATCACGCTGGCACCGGCTGGGTCGCGGTGAAGCACACGAATCATTACGGCATCGCCGGCTGGTACGTGCTCGAAGCGCTCAAGCGCGACATGATTGGTTGGGCGATGACCAACACAACGAAGATTGTCGCGCCGCTGTGGGGGGCCGAGAAGATGCTCGGCACAAATCCGATCGCGATTGCGTTTCCGGGACTCGAAGAACCGCCGATCGTGATCGACATGGCCACCCCTGCCGCTGCGTTCGGCAAGGTGGAAATGGCGATCCGTACGAACAGACCGATCCCCGACGGTTGGGCCATTGATTGCGACGGGAATCCGACGACTGACCCGCGCACGATGGCCGATGGCGGCGCGATGTTGCCACTCGGAGCCGACCGCGATCACGGCGGCCATAAAGGTTATTGCTTAGGAGCGATGGTCGATCTACTTTGCGGTCCGCTCAGCGGTGCCAACTGGGGACCGTTCACGCCGCCGTTTACGCTCGACCATGCCGAGCCGCCACGCCGAGTCGGCCAAGGGATCGGGCACTTCTTCGGTGCGATGAAGATCGACGCCTTCATCGATCCCACTGAGTTCAAGCGACAAATCGACGACTGGATTCGGACCTTCCGAGCGACGAAACCAGCTCCCGGAACGAGCGGCCCGCTGATCCCTGGTGACCCCGAACGATTGGCGGAAGTTGAGCGCCGCAAGACTGGTGTGCCACTCGTGCCAGCGGTTGTCGAAGACCTCCGCTTCGTTGCGAAGCAGACCGGCGTGGCGTTCGAGTAGACATGATTTCAGATCGAATTAAGATTAGCTGAGGCAGAAGACGCACTTCTCTATTTTGCAGCAGTTGTTCAGACGATCTATGAGCCGGCTAAGGGCGTAATTCGGTTCGGGGATATTGCAGTACCATTATTCATGTAGAAAATGTGATTGCGGACTGAGTATTACTCGTTGCCTCAACTAAGACTGGCAATTTATCGCGACTCTGCGACCAGATACCGCTTCACGAATTCCTCGTTCAAAGTAATGCCAAGTCCGGGGCGGTCGGGGACACGGATGAGGCCGTCTTTGTCGGCTTGGACTCGTTCGAGCGTCAGGTCGTTGCGCATCGGGACGTCTTCGACACAGTCCTCGAAGATGAAGGCATCGCGGCAGGTGCTCAGCCAGTGCAGGCTGGCAGCGACAGTGATTGGGCTCGTGTAGCAGTGATTGCAGAGCCGAGCCCCGATCTCTTCGACTCGCTGACGGATGAAGCTGCCGTCGGTGAAGCCGTTGCGGGAGAGATCGACTTGGTACACGTCGAGCGCGTGTTGGTCGATGAGCGGGCGGAATGCTTCGCGACCGCATTCCCCTTCACCGGCTGCGATTGGCACGGGCGAGCGGTTACGCAACCAACGGTAGCCATCGACATCCGCTTGGCGGAGCGGTTCTTCGAGCCACTCGATGTTGTAGTCGGCAAACTTGTGAGCGCGACGCAACGCGGTGCGAGCATCCCAAACGCAACCGGCATCAATCAATAACGTCGCCTTGTCGCCGAGCCCTTTTCTCGCGCCGCGCACGAGGTCGATGTCGACCGCTTCGGAAGTGCCCATCGGCTCCCAGCCAAACTTCACGGCGTTGTAACCGGCTTCGATCCAGCGGCGGCCGATGTCGGCGGTTTGTTCGCCATCGCGGCCGAAAAGGATCGACGCATACGCCGGAATCGCCGTGTGATGAGCACCGCCGAGCAACCGATGAATCGGCTGTCCGAACGCCTTTCCTTTGAGATCCCACAAGGCCATATCGACCGCCGCCATCGCCGAGACCGTGACGCTCGTGCGGCCGAAGTACATCGTGCGGCGATTCATCTTTTGCCACAGCCGCTCCGCTTCGAGCGGATTTTCGCCGATCAAAATCTGTCGCAGTCCGCAGGCAATGTTGTGACTGAACGGCGCGTCGACGATCGCCTTCACCACTTCCGGCGACGAATCCGCCTCGCCGATTCCTTCGAGTCCGTCGTCGGTGCGCACTCGGATCAACACGACGTCTTGGCAACTGGCGGTCTTCGCCACGACCGACTCACAACGCAAAACCTGGCAAACGATTTCGGTGATCTTCATGAAGTATCTTTCTTGGAGCACGATTTCATGGTGCTCGTTTTCAGGCACATTGGAAACGTGCCCCACATTTTTCAAGGGCTTCCTATCCGTCTAACATGACTCCGAGCGCGGTCTTTCTCGTCTGTCCTTCACGGACCTTAGCAGCGATGCGAACGATGACTTGTTGAGCACGTCGTTCGCCGTTGTTGACCGCGCTGAGGTAGGCGTTGTTCATCTTTCCCTGCAACGTCGTGACCAGTTTGCGGTAGAAGATGAATGGCTCGACCTGTTGCTCGATACCATCGAAGGGCACGCGCGGGATGATGAACTGTCGGTGAATTTGTTCGTACCCTTTTCGATAACCGGCTGAGCTCGAATCGCCGATGTCGAAATCCTTGATGCAGCCACGCAAGCGTTGCTCCGAGTCGCGCAACATTCGCCGAGCGTCGGTCCAATCCTGTTTGTCTTCGCGGCTCGAATACAGCCGCTCGTCAGCCGACAAGTCGCGGTTCAAAGCCTTCAACCGACCGGTCAGATCGACCATCATTTTCCGCAGTCGATCGAGGTCTTTCTCGATATCCATCGCCGAACTCCATTCGGCGTCGATTCGTTCAAAGATCGGCGTCAAATCTCGTCCTGGAACGGCAGCGAACGAGTTCATCGGCGTGAGATAGCTTTGTGACGGATACCCCTGTTGCGGCGCGTAATTGAACGGCATTTGCGGGACGTTGACGTAGGCAACAACCTCAGCAACCACACCCGGCCCCGGTGTGGGAATCGGTTGATCGAGCAGTGGATTGCTTCCATTCCAGTTTTGATAAGTCATCCCATAAAATTGCCACATCGCCACGCAGACGGGATCGACTCCGACAGTCTGCAACAAGCTTCGCACCGTCAAAGATTGAAGCTGCGAGTCGATTGTCCAAGCTTCATCCGGAATCCTCACGATCAATCCTTGAGGCGTGTATGCGGGCTTGAACCAAGCCCACACAAATCGCTGAGAACCATCGGCCCACGAAAACTGCTCCCACATTTGCGACGCAGGCCGCGCGGCGAATTGAATTCCGAAATCAACAACAGTGGTGCTTGTTGAAGAAGCGGGTTGGTTCATGGCAGTCGATCCGGCGAAAGACCTGTTGTCTTGAAGAAATATCAGAGGCCCGTGCTTGGCGGGAAATTCAAAATCACTCAGACACGATGCGGCGAATTCTATGGTCGTTCTGCTTGGCATTCGAGATCGAATGATCGCCTCAACCGTGAACCAAGTTTGTGTCAGCAATTTCTCAATGTCCGATAAACTCGACTCGGTTGTCTGAATTGTTGAAATCGCGATTCCAGCACTGACCCGAAAAGGCAGAACGATCCACATTCACCAGGGCCGTTTCAATCATCGAACGAGTCCTGCTGTGAGCAACTCGGCTGGCCTCATTGTTTGTTCGCTGGCGAAGGACATTATCGCTCATTGTGCCATGTTGGTTCTGGCGATGATCAAGATTGAGTCGCCCGTTAATGTTCGCTGTGTCTGGTTTGAGTTTGGGGGACGCGTTGGTACCGCGCTGCTTCAACGGTAA
Organism: Planctomycetaceae bacterium; assembly: GCA_043738805.1. Lineage (GTDB taxonomy): Bacteria > Planctomycetota > Planctomycetia > Planctomycetales > Planctomycetaceae > SXKJ01. The sequence goes on from JAYUFI010000632.1 coordinate 6,237, forward strand.
TCAATCTCTGGCTGTTTCCAACCGAGCAATGACCTCTCATGCCCGTCGCTGAGCGTCACACAATTAGCCGTTCCCAATGCCGTGCGGATGAATGGATTCCGCACGCCTGCGAGCAGTTCTCGCAGGCGACGGGATGGCCGTTGCGATTCGTTCCAGCGAGACACCGACTGGATCGGCTCGAAAAATGGGACGATCGTGCGCAGGACGAAACGGTCTGTTTGACAATCGAAGTTCACGAGGCTCAGACGGTCTTCGGTCGGTTGTCGCTTGGTTTGCCCGATACTGAATTTGAAGATTGCTCGTTTGACGCGGTTCGTGAGTTAGCCGAGATGTTCGGAGCGATGCTCGCTCGCAATCTCGCGTCGGCTCGATTGCTGGAGACGCGAACGAACGAGCTTTCGACGCTTGTGAATTTGGGACTCGTGGCTCCGAAAGAGGACGAGCTTCTCAGTACGCTTAAGCAACTGTTACGGGCGTCACTGCAACTGACCGGTTTTCGGTCGGCCTGTTTCTTTTTGCTGGAACCGCGAACTGACGAGTTGCGTTTGCGTGTCGCGCATCATCTCGAATCACGCGATATACCGCACCCCGTGCGGTCGTTACGAGACACGCCGCCGGACCTCGAAGCGTTACTGGATGGCCAGGTGACCGTACTGAGAAAGGGTCCGTATGGGCGACCTGACTGGCTTCCATCTGATGTGTCGCTGGGTTTGTGCCTGCCCGTCCAAGCGAACGCTGGGCCGATGGGAACGTTGTGGCTGTTCGATCGCCGACTCCGCTCGTTTGCCGATCGAGAACTTCCGATCTTGGAATCGTTGTGCGTGCAAATGGCGTTGATTTTGGAACGTGTGGTGTTGCAACGTGAGAGTGCGACGCAGAAACGATTGCAACAAGATTTGCGAACGTTGGCGGATGCTCGACGCGATCAATCGCCGATTCAGACAATGTGTTGCGGAAAGATTGACGTCGCTTGGCGGGCGAGCAGTCGTTACGAAATCGGTGGCGACTTGTGTACGTCAGCGAGCATGACTGATCACGAACTCGCGGTGATGATCGGCGATGCGACGGGTGATGGACTGACCGCTGCGATGACGATGACCGCCGCTCACGGAGCGATCGAAGCGCTCTTGGCTAACCCTGGTGACGAGACACCACGCATGAATGAGGTGCTGACTCAGGTGAGTCACGCAGTCGTGCGGACTTGTCGATTGCAGCACTTCATGAGCCTGTTGTTGGGGACGATCAACTCTCGCACGTTGATGTTGACCTACAGCAACGCTGGGCATCCGAGTCCGTTGTTGATTCGCGGCAACGAAGTCATTTCGTTGGAAGAACGAGGCATTTTGTTGGGAGTTACCGAGGACGCGGAATACTCAGAGGCGACTTGCGTTCTGCAACCGAAAGACGTCGTGATTTTCTTCAGTGATGGGATCTCTGAAGCCAGAAATCGGCAGCGTGAATTCTTTGGGACGGAAGGCATTCTGAAGTCGATCCGTGTTGTCGATGGCATTGAGGCCGCAACCATCGTGCAACGAATCTGGACGCGACTGGAATCCTTCGCTGCGCCCGGGGAGGCCGATGATCGCAGTTTGATGTGCGTTGTTGTTGGCGACTGATGTGACGCGCGGCTCGCGTGCCGCCAAAGTAGACGAGTCTCTCCGTGACTCGAAGAGTCTGTCTAGCCGATGGCATCTCGGCGACTTGAAGGTTCCGGTCACGGAGTGACCGGTCTACGTTAGGGCACCGACGTTTCTTCCGTGAACCACTGTGGAAATTGGCCCTTGAGGTCGAGCGTCTCGTCACCTCGGTGGACCGTCAGCCGAATTTTATCGCCGGGTGAAAACTGGCGGAGGATATCGGAGCGGAGTTGCTCCAACGTGCGGACACGCTTCTCGCCGTCGAGCGCCACGATCACGTCGTCCTTCTGAAGTCCGACTGCCGCGGCAAGGCCGCGTTGTTTGATCGAGAGAACGCGGATCGCAAGTCCCTCGGCAGGGAGGTTCACCTCACGGCGTTGCGTGGCCGTTAGCGATGCGGCGCGGAAGCCCCAATCGACGGGAATGCTCCGCGATGACTTGCGCCAACTCAGCTCGCCTTCACGCCAACGATTCGGCAACGTGAGTTCGAGCGTCACGAGCTTTGAGTCAATGAGCTCGTGCGATGATGTCTGCGAGTCCGACTTGTCGGTTGTGGTTTTGCCGGTGTTCGATCGTCGGACAAGCACCGTCACTTGTGAGGCGGACTGCGGCAGTCGATGCAACGCCCAGCGGATATCGAGTTCCGATCGGATCGGCACATCGCTGACGCGGACGATTTCATCGTTCGCTTGTAGGCCACCGATCGCGGCGGACGATTTGGGCCGAACGTTCGCGACGCGATGTCCGAACTGACGATTGATCTCGATGCCCAGCGATTCGGGAAACGGAAACGTGAAGAGCAATTCGCGGCTGAAACGCCCATCGTGAAACGCTTGCAACAGGCTGTATTCCTTGACTTGATGGCAGTGAATGCAGCCTTGATGGCTCTTCTTCAGCAGTGACATCTCTTCCGGCGTTTTGACCTCTTCGGGGATTGGCTGAAAGAGCGGAATCGTCACATCGAGTTGCTCGCGCTTTGTCGCAGAGGGAGTCGGCGAGTTCAGCGATTCATTTCCGGACGCAGTTGTCGGAGCCTTCGGCTTTGTATGCGGGGGCGGAGTGATCTGACCGGCAGCACGCAGGACACGCACTTCTTGATGAGCCGCGAGCACTTGATTCATCGTGTGCAACAACGACGGTTTACTGAGTCGCGATTCGGGATCGCCTTGATCGCGTCCGCCGTAGCGGCTGTAAATGTTGAGCTTCGAGTCGGTGAAGAAAGCGGTCCATGTGGCGTCGTAGTCGAACTCAAACCGCCGCAAGTTCACGCCGTTCATCGAAGTGACTCGGACGCAGACATATTTTCCACGCAGGTCTCTGATCGCGGGGTCTTCCTGAGCAACCTGCCCATCCCAAATCCAGCACTCCGGTCAACGGACGCAGCGGAAGACGATGAAGAGCGGCTTGCCGGTTTCTTCAGACAATCTCTGCGCTTGAGCCAGATTGTTATGCCAGCCGGGAACAGTCTCTTGAGCCAGCAAAAAACTCGATGTTGAGGCCGTTGCCAGCAGCATCAACGCGGCGATTCCCACCACAACAGAACGGGACAGCCAACTCATTATTCGCCTCCCACATCGAGCGGTTGATTGACTACGGAAGCCGCCAATTTTTGATCGCTTCGGCCAATCAAGCGTTGCCAACTTCCCAAGCGACCTTCATGCAGTAGAACCAAGAACGCGGGGACCAGAATCGGTCGTACCACGAACGTGTCGAGCAACACACCGAACGCCAGCGCAAATCCAAGTTGGTGCAATCCCGCCAGCGATCCAGCCATCAACGAGCAGAACGTTCCTGCCATGATGATGCCGCAACTGGAGATGATGCTACCCGTCTTTCGCAGCGCGGAAATGACGCCGGCGGTCGGGCCGTGAATCGCTTGTTCTTCATCAATGCGAGTCATCAAGAAGATGTTGTAGTCCTCACCGACCGCAATCAAGATCGTGAAGAGGAACATCGGCACTTTCCAATCGAGTCCCACAAACCCGCCGGGATTCATCAAGTAGAACGCCGTGAACGTGACACCAAGCGTGACCAGATAGCTGAAGAAAACGCTGATGATCAGATACAGCGAAATCATCACGCGCCGCAGCAGCACAATCAGAATCAAGAAAACGCCGCCCAAGACGAGCACGTCGATTCGGATTTGATCGCGGTCGGTCACGTTTTTGAGATCGCGAATGCTCGCTGTCGGGCCGATCGCGAAGACTTCGACGCCAGCGGGGACCGCCTCTTGAACCGATTGCCGAATCGATTCGAACTGCGCGATGCTGTTTCGAGCAAACGGGTCTTCCTGCAAGACCAAGTCCAGCCGCAGAATCTTCCCTTTGAGGTCGCCGACGGAGCTGACGTAATGCTTCAACGTCCGGTCTTGCGTGACACGGTTCTTACTCGCCTGTCCTGCTCGATTAAGAAAACTTTTGATGCCCCCTGCCTGCACGATTTCGGAGGTGTTCTCTTGCCGCGCCGACTCATCATCGGCAACCGCCGTCGTCCCGCCATAAGGTTGCAGGACACTGCGGACATCCGACAGTTGCAGTCGTTCGCTATTCTTGCGAAGTGAGTCCGTCAGATGATGGACTAGTTCCTTGGCTTGATCGCTGAGGCCGACTTCGTCCTCGTTGAGAAAACTTCCTTGCTTGTCGTGGATGAGCACAGTCATCGGCCCACCGATCCCCGGTGGGAAGTGCAGCGAAACCGCTTCCGATCCAATGACGCTCGCCGTGTTGCGAGGAAGTTCGGCCAGCAAGCCGTAACTCAGAAAGCCATGAAAATGCACGCCGATGCAAGCAAACGGCAGCATCACCAAGAAGCAACTCAGCAACACAGTTCCCGGACGCCCACGCACGAGATCGCTGACATGGTTCCAGGCCAACTGAACCAAGTTCCGATCAAACACGCGAGACCACAGCGATGTCGCCGAAACCCAACCGGCTGTTCGCGGCAAATTCTGTCCGGCAATCCTCGGCCAGAACGCCCAGCGGCGAGCCAACCTCAACAACGCCGGCGAGAACGTCAACGAGGCCGCTAAGACCACAACAAGACCGAGCGTGATTGCGATGCCCGCTTGGCTGAACTTCCCGAACTCGGCGAAGTACATCATGAAGATGCCGCAGATCACTGTCCCGGCGCTCGCGACCAGTGCATGGCCGACCTTCGACAGTGAGTTCGCGACAGCACCATCCAGCGTCGCCCCCTCATCAAGTTCCTCTTTATAACGAGCGATCAGAAACAGGCAGTAATCCACTCCGGCCCCGTAACTGAGCACCTTCACGTAGACTTCGATCCCCGAAAAAATGTTGACGTATCCCGCCTTCGCCAGCAGTGCGAGCAACGCCAACGAAATCTCCGTGGCAACACCAACCGTGATCAACGGGATAATCGCCATCAGCGGCGCTCGATAAATCGCGATCAGCAAAAGCACAACTAAAATCACGGTCCACTTTTCAGTGTCGCGCGAACTTTCTTTCGCGGCCTGCATCATGTCGCGACCGACTGTTGCCGAACCGCTCAGAGCCATGTCGAGTCCTCGCGGCACGATTCCCTCAGTCTGCATCTCACCTTTGACGTCGATTAAATTCTGAACGCGCTTGATGAGCGGCATGTTGCGTGCGTCGAGAAATTCCGTCGGCAGTTCCATCAGAACCAGCGAGGCTTTGTTATCAACGCTGTTCAGCAAACGTCCGACAGACTTGTCTGAGAACGTACGAACGGTGATTGATTTGTCCGACTCAGCGTCTGCCTCATTCACATCCGCTATCTTGCGAGCCTGCTTTTGCTTCAACGGCTGAGCGTGAAGGTTCGCGGCCTCTTCAGCGGCGATTTTTTCCAGACGCGGCCGCAGTTCATCCTCAATGAATTGCTTGTCCGTTTCGAGCAAACCATCTTCGGAGCTTTCGCGGCGAACGATGACGACCACATTGCTGGCGAACGGTTCTTCCCACGCTTTGCGGAAGAGGTCTTCACCCAAACGGCTCGGCACTGTTTTCGGAAGAAACGCGAACTCGCCATTCGCGGCGACTTCCTTCCACGGTGGTGCCACGAGCTTCAGTCCCACTAGCGTCACGATCCAACCCACCAAAAGTAGGGGCCATGCGTGAGAGACAAATTTGCCAAGAATTGAAAACATCCGCAGAAAAATCCGTGCGAGGGAAGTTGTGTCGTGAGTTTCAAGACGACGTGATTCCACTACGGCAAACAGAGGCTTACCGTCAGGGCGAAGATGATAGACCCCTTCTTTTGCGAGCGTCAACGAACTGAATCAACTCTGTTGTATCCCGAGATACCGTCAACGGCTGACGGACCGACCGAAAAATAGTCTGGGATCACGGTCTGGATGGACTGCGACACGGGCGATATTCTCGCTCCGTTCAAGCGAGAATCGTTCGACCTGAGACGCTTGGGAGTGACTCCGTCGCTCAGTTTTTGTAGCCCAGTTTTTCAAACCGGTCTGTCTCTGCTCGCCCAATGCTCGCCCGGTTTGAAAAATCGGACTACGAAAACGCGGGTATTTCCAAATCAGAAACCGCTTAGGTTTGAGTGATTACTTCCGATTCCTCTGCGTTAGGAGCCATGTCATGACCTCGCTACGAATTCGCTCAGTCTGTTGTTCGATGGGAATGTTGGTCGTTGCGTTTTTGATTTCTGCCGAGCCGCTCTCAGCACAAACGGTCGCACGCTGCGGCAAAGGTTGGCTGGAACTGATTGACGGCTACCCGGTGCTGCATTTGAAAGGGACGCCGCGTGAGATGGGCTTTCAGCATGGAGCTCTCCTGCGTGAGAAAGTCGCCTCCAACATGCACAACATTTTGGATATGAAGGGGAACGAGACGCTGGTCGAATTCGGGCCAATCAAAGTGAAACCGCGGCAGGCGATCGAATCGATCATTGCCATCCAAAAGAAGTACGTCCCGCAGAAATATTTTGAGGAACTCGAAGGCTTGGCTGCCGGTTCAGGGATGAAACTGGCCGATGTTCGGGCGGGCAACTTCATCCCGGAAATGTTCCATTGCAGCGGCTTTGCGATCGCGAACTCGGCCACGAAAGACGGCACGCTGTATCACGGCCGGGTTCTCGATTACGCGATCGACTGGAAGCTGCAAGAACACGCGGTGCTGATCGTTGCCGAACCGGACGACGGCATTCCGTTCGTCAACGTCTCGTATGCCGGCTTCATCGGCTCGGTCACCGGCATGAATGCCGAGCACGTCTCCGTCGGCGAAATGGGTGGCGGTGGACTCGGCTTTTGGTCCGGAGTGCCGATGTCGTTCCTCGTGCGTGAAGTGCTGGAAAAGGGAAAAGACCTCGACACCGCGATCGGCATCTTCCGAGACAATCGCCGCACGTGCCAATACTTCTATGTCGTCGCCGACGGCAAAACGAATCGAGCCGTCGGCATGGAAGCGTCATTCGGCACGTTCTCACTCGTGAAACAAGGCGAATCACATCCACTGTTGCCAAACGCGGTCAACGACTGCGTCTTGCTTTCCGCCGGAGATCGCTACAAGGAACTTGTCCGCCGAACTCAGGCCAATCACGGCCAATTCACCGCCGAGACCGCGCGCGATCTGATGTGCCGCCCCGTTGCGATGAAGTCCAACCTGCACAACGTCCTGTTCGAGCCCAAGTCCACCAAGCTCTGGGTCGCAAACGCCACCGCCGACAAGCAACCGGCCGCCGAGCAGAAGTACTTCGCGTTCCAACTGAGCGAGTTGCTTACGCGGCATCCGGAACTCAGTAGTCCAGAGATTCCACTGGCAGCGAAGTAATTTTCAGCGACGGAGTTTTTGCCACGCACAGCCGAGATATCGTGGCAGATCGGACGCGATGAGTCCCGGTTGCGACAACTCCACTGCCGCGAGATCACCGGCGAGGCCGTGAAGATGGGCTCCGAGTTGAGCGGCCTCAAACGGCAACATCCCTTGGCCGAGCAACGCGGTGATCAGCCCCGTGAGCACGTCACCCGTTCCACCGGTCGCCATGCCGCTGTTACCAGTGAGATTGATCGCCATTCGCTCGCCATCGGTGATAATCGAACGCGGTCCTTTCAAGAGCACGATGACGCTGTGAGCTTTCGCGAATTCGGCGGCGAGTTTCTCACGCTGGCCTTGCACGCTCGCGATGTCGATGCCCAGCAGTCGTGCGAACTCGCCCGGATGCGGCGTGAAGACTCGCGGCCCGGCGGATTGTTTCAATGCTTCTGGCTGAGCAGCCAGAGCGTTCAAGGCGTCGGCATCCACGACCATCGGCTGCACGATCTCGCGATACAGCGTCGTGACGATCGTGATCGTGATCGTGTCGCGAGTCAGTCCGAGTCCCGGTCCGATCGCGATCGCCTCTTTGCCGTCGCACGCTTGTTTGAGCGTCGGCAACGCAGCGACCGACAGACTTCCGGTCTCTTCGTGAGTCGCCAGCGGAATGGTCAGATACGACGGCTCAATCGAGGCGACGATCGGCAAGATCTCGTGCGGCACAGCAACGTAGACCAAACCCGCTCCGCCACGAAGCGCCCCCAAACCGGCGAGGCTCGGAGCGCCCGACATCCCTCGGCTGCCGCCGATGATCAGCACTCGGCCGAACGTTCCTTTGTGGCCGTCAGCCGGACGAGCGGGCGCGGGCGGGAGTGTGTTGATGTGCTGCATCTCAAGTCTCAATTCCTGGGTTCCGATTTCCGAGTCGCAATCAGCCCCGCCACATAGCCCGCTTTGAACCCCGCGTCGATGTTCACGACGGTGACGTTGGCCGCACAACTGTTGAGCATCCCCAGCAACGCCGCGATGCCACCGAAAGACGCTCCATAACCGACGCTCGTCGGTACCGCGATCACAGGGCAGGCCACATGGCCACCGACGACCGACGGCAACGCGCCCTCCATACCAGCGATAACCACGACCACATCGGCGTCTTGCAGCCGAGGCAATTCCGCCAACAACCGTTGAGGCCCGGCCACGCCGACATCTTCAATCCGTTCGACCGCACAGCCCATCCAGCGAAGCGTTTCGATCGCCTCCTCGGCGATCGGTCGATCGGAAGTCCCTGCCGTGACAACGGCCACTTTGCCAACCGCTGGCTTTTCGGCCGCAACTCGCACACGAATCGTCCTCGCTACGGGGTTGTGTTCGACCTGTGGGAACCGAAGACGCACGGCGGCGGCTTGATCGGCGCACACCCGCGTCCCGAACGCGTCCTGCTCGGCCTCGATGATTGCGGCGAAAATCTCGGTGACCGACTCAGGGGTCTTTCCCTCGCAGAAGACAACTTCTGAAAACCCACAGCGGCGCTGACGATCGAGGTCTACTCGGGCGGAATCGGTGATGACGGTAATGGGTGTGGTCACGGCGTTGCGGGCATCAATGGAGTAAATGTGATTGGGGGCGAAGTCTATCGTTCGCATTTGTCTCACGCAGCCGAACAGCAGAGGTCAGCCTGTTCGTGCCATTCGTGGACGATGTGTTGCATCAGCAGGGCACAGTCGAACTCGACCGAGCCTTTCGGGAACAGGGATTCGTTCTCGAAAAAATTGGAACGTACCTCTTCGACTGCCAACGCTTCCGCTCGCCAAACTTGGCAGCGCAGTTCAAGTCCCTGAAATCGGGAGGCCGCCGGAGTTGCGGAATATCCCAACGCTCCCGCCTCGAAAAAACGTGAGGCTTCGCTGAGAGATTGAAACACCGAAGTCGCCGGCCATTGGTTGCTGAGATGCCCACGAACGGTCATGTTTGTTTCGTTGTCGTCGCTACGCATGGAGACCGCGAAGTGGTCCGCAGATTCTTGCACGGTGAAGGCGGCATGGTGGTGGAAGCCTGGGAAAAGTCGTCCTCCCGCCAGCGTGTTGAGCCACGAGTTCGTGTCGCGGCGACGGACGTAACCCCCCTCGCGCGTCGTACCGTTTTCTTCCCATTCGACGGCGGTTCGGTGAGCTGCGTTCTCCGAAGAGATGCCGATCCAGGCCGGAAGAAATGCTGGACGGAGTTGCTTAAGACGGATCAAGCAGATGCCCACCAAACCGACTCCGCGGAACAACTTCGGTCGAAACGGCGGCGGCAGCATTGGAGCCATGACGGTGGGATCGACTCGGTAGTTGACCAGAATTCGACGGTCGATAACGCCACGAATAACAGGTAGTCGCATGGCTCGCCTCGCAGTTGCTAAATGTGTTTCACGAGAACCGTGGTTTGTTGGCGATCGTAACCGCTCCGCCTACGATGCGAACCCCTGCCCCTGTTTCACACAAAGGACTGAAATGTCGCCTCAACGATTTGTGACTCGGCAAGAGAATCTATTGACGCTGATTCGAGAAGCGGAAGTCGATGCCTTGCTGGTGGTTGGCGTCGCGAATGTTAGCTATCTGACTGGGTTCTCCGGTGACAGCAGCCCGCTCCTCATCGGGCCGAACGTGCGGGTGCTGGTTTCTGACAGCCGCTATCAAACGCAAATCGTCGAGGAATGTTCCGGACTCGAAACAGACATTCGGACTCAGAAGACGAAGCAGCAAGATCAGGTCGCCAACGTGGTGGCGAAGGCTCGGCCGGGGAAACTGGCGATCGAGTCGCACACAATTACGGCGGATGAGTTCGCGAAATTCAGCGAAGCGATTGGCAACACGGACTGCGGTAAGTCGATCGAGATCAAACCGCTGGCTAGTGCAGTCGACAAGCTCCGTCAGGTCAAAGATGACGACGAAATTGCCGAGATTCGGTTGGCGATCTATCAAGCGGAACGCGGCTTCGCGATGCTACGCGCGATGCTAACTGGCGACATGACCGAGCGGCAGGTGGCTCACGAATTGGAGCACGCGATGCGGCGGTTCGGCGCGGATCGAGCCGCGTTTGACCCAATCGTGGCGGTCGGGGACCGATCGGCGTTGCCGCACTATCGGCCTGGAGACCGTCGGGTCGGAGAGTCTTCGTTTGTACTGATCGACTGGGGGGCGGCCACCTCGCGAGGCTATCGCAGTGACTTGACCCGTGTGTTGGTGACCGGTAATTTCCCCGCGAAACTTCAGGAGCTTCATGGAGTTGTGTTGAAAGCACAGCTCGCCGGCATCGCTGCAATTCACCCCGGAGCGAAACTTACGGACGTGGATTCGGCGGCTCGCCGGGTGATCGAAGAGGCTGGCTTCGGCGACTTCTTCGGGCACGGTTTGGGACACGGCATCGGCCTCCACATCCACGAAGACCCCCGGATGAACAGCATCGCCGAAGGTGAGCTGCAACCTGGAAATGTCATCACAGTCGAACCGGGCATTTACCTGCCGGGCTTCGGCGGTGTGCGGATTGAGGACGATGTGCTCGTGACTCCGGACGGTTGTGAAGTCCTGACGTCGGTTCCGAAAGACCTCGTTTGATCGCAGGCCACGAGACTAAATAGGTCGCATGAGTTCTATCTGGCTGCTCGCCTGCGACACGAAACGATTCATGAGTGCGACCAATGCCCATTAAACGACAAGGCAAATCCCATATGGCTGAAACGTCCCGCACCACGGCGTCGTTCGACCTCGACAAGCTCCGCGAGTTGGTCGAGATGATGGAAAAACACGGAGTCACCGAGGTGAATCTTCGCCGAGGCGACGAACGCTGGATGCTGCGACGCGGCCCCGGCGACACGATCAACATGCTGCCCCCTCCCGGATATGGCCAGCAAGCGTACCCAGCGATGCAGGTACCGGCCTACCAGCCAGCCGCCCACGCACCAGCTCCTGTTGCCGCGCCGCAAGCCGCTGCCGCAGTGGCTGACAACACGATCCCCATTAAGAGCCCAACGGTCGGCACGTACTACGAATCGCCGACTCCCAGCGACCCACCGTTTGTGAAAGTCGGCTATCCGGTCAAACCGGACACGGTCGTCTGCATCATTGAGGCGATGAAAGTCTTCAACCAAATCCCGTCCGAAGTCAGCGGCACGATCACTGAGATCTGTGTCGCCAATGGTGATCCAGTCGAGTACGGGCAGACGCTCTTCAAAGTGAAACCGTAAGTTGGAAACACGCTGCCTCAGCACCGCAATCCAAAGAGGTTCTATGTTCCAACGCATTCTGATCGCCAACCGAGGCGAAATTGCTCTTCGCGTGATTCGCGCTTGTAAAGAAATGGGGATCGAGACCGTCGCTGTGTTCAGCGAAGGGGATCGAGGTGCTCATTATCTGTCGATGGCGGACGAGTCGTATTGCATCGGCCCGGCGTCGAGCAGCGAAAGTTATCTGCAAATCAAGCGGATCATCAGTGCGGCCGAAGTGGGGGGCGTGCAGGCCATTCATCCGGGTTATGGGTTCCTCTCGGAGAACTCGCACTTTGCGGAAGTTTGCAAGGACTGCAACATCACCTTCATCGGCCCCAGTCACGAGGCGATGCAGCGGCTCGGCGATAAGGTCTCCGCACGAAATGCGGCGATCGAAGCGAAAGTTCCTGTCGTGCCCGGCACCGAGGGACTCGTCACCGACGAGAAGTCCGCAATGAAGACGGCCAAAGAAATCGGCTATCCGATTCTCATCAAGGCGACTGCCGGCGGCGGCGGCAAAGGGATGCGCGTCGCTCGCGATGAAGCAGAACTTCTCAGCGGACTCAAACAGGCGTCAATGGAGGCCGAGAAGGCGTTTAAGAATGGTGGCGTCTACATGGAAAAGTACGTCGAGAACCCGCGGCACGTCGAGGTGCAGTTCATCGGCGATCATCATGGCAACGTCGTGCATTTGTGGGAGCGGGACTGCTCGATGCAGCGCAAGCATCAGAAGCTCGTCGAAGAATCTCCGAGCCCGAATCTGCCGAAGTCGGTTCGCGAAGACATTTGCAAGGCGGCCGTTCGCTTGGCGAAAGCGGCGAACTACACGAACGCCGGCACGTGCGAGTTCATCGTCGATCCGCAAAACAATTTCTACTTCATCGAAGTCAACGCCCGCATTCAGGTCGAGCATCCCGTCACCGAAATGGTCACTGGAACCGACTTGATCCAACTCCAGATTCGAGTTGCCGCCGGTGAAGAACTTCCCTTCAAGCAGAAGGACATCGAGTGTCGCGGCCATGCGATCGAGGTCCGCATCAACGCCGAAGATCCAGATCACGACTTCCGAGGTTCCCCCGGCACGATCACCAAGCTGCGTCTCCCCGGCGGACCCGGAGTGCGCTTCGACTCGCACGTCTACGAAGGCTATCGCATTCCGCCGTACTACGATTCGATGATCGGCAAACTGATCATCTACCGCCCGACGCGTGCCGAGGCGATCGCGACCTGCCGCCGAGCGCTCGACGAATTTGTGGTCGAGGGCGTGAAGACCACAATCCCGCTCGCGAAGCGGATTCTGCGCGATCCGAATTTCGTCGCCGGCACGGTCCACACGAAGTACGTCGAGCAGAGCATGTTGAACACGTAGCGTGATCGGATTCCACGAAGCGATGACGCAGTGCGGAAGCCCGGCTTTTTGAAAGAGCCGGGCTTCTGGCGTTTGAGCCGCAGTCCGAACCTGGCAGCCTTGGCAAGCTGGGCCGTCGTTGTCGCTCGGCGGGAGTTTCCGTAGGCCGGAAAGGGGGTTAAGGCGGCGTCTTCCGCAAGGTCGATGATGCCGACGAGGTCACAGCTTTCCGGATGGATTCGGAGAGATCAGTTACGTTCAACGCGCTTGCAGGAAGTTTGCCGTGAACGGTCGCAAAACGTTGAGATGTCGAGCCGCAGTTGTCGGTCTCGCTTTATTGATGGGCTCTTCATTCTTGGGCTGCCATGCTGGCCCGCGATTTTTCGCCAAGAAGGATCGAGACGAGCGAACTGCCAAGAAAGAGTTTGCTGACAAGGGCAAATTCATCAACAAGAAAAAGGTCCGTCCAGAAGCGGACTATCTCAAAGATGATGCTCTTGCTGACGAGCGTGTCGCTAAGAACGACAACAAGAGCAAGTCGAATTCGAAATCAAAGAGCACAGGCTCAGACCGTTTTCGGAATTCCGACGAGCTTGATCGCTCAATCGCGTCGCGCAAGCGAACCGACGAATCAGACAACGTGATCGCTCCGGCGACAAAGTCTGCGGCGAGCAAGCAGCTTGCGAGCAAAGATGCCGCCCAGCCAGCGAATGCTCGGCGACCAGCCTCGAAAGAGATCGAAGACTCGCTGTTTGATGAGCCACTGCCGGAGAAAAAGACGATCGTCCGTCCCGCCGTCAAACCGTCGGCGGTCGCGAAGAACAAAGCCATTGACGAAGACCCGTTCAAAAATCAGGTGGTCAATCCGTTTGAGAGCAAACGAGCGGCAGAAAAAGTCGCGACCGTCAACTTCGATGATCTGGAAGATGACGAGACCGATGAAAATGATGAAGACGATGAACTCGAAATACCCGCTCGTGGCGCGAAAAACACCGTTGCGGCGGCGAAGAAAACGGCCGATCAACGAGCGACTGCGGCTTCCGACGATTTGAAACGCAAGTTCCTTCCCGATGAGGACGTCGATGAGATGAAGTCCTCGGCAACAGCCGTGCGTCGCAAAGCGAAACAAGTCGAAGGCTCAGTGGCGCGGTCGTCGCAGCAAGCTGGTCGCACGGCAACCAAAGTGCGTAACGACATCGACAACTCCGTCACGAGTAACCGTCAACAGGCTCAGCAAACGCTCAACGATTGGCGACGCGAATTGGATCAAACCGATTCAGGCGACACCGACTCTGTCGTTGACGTTGAGACGCCTTCACTGAAGACCGCCGCATCGACATCCGATCGTTCTGCGCGAACACAAAACTCAGGTCATATCAGCCAGACGACGCTTGATGAGTTTGCGCCGAACAAGAAATCTCAAGGAGCGATTCTTAATGGCGACTTGATCATCGACACATCGAATGTTCCCACACGGTTTCAACGAACTGACTCGTCGGGACAAAGCAACAACAACACGGGACGCAGTAACGCGAGCGAGCCAAGCAATCGAACTCGCACGAACTCGGGCGCGAGTATCGACATCGTTCCGGGGTCCACTCAAAACCGCGACCGATCGGCGGGGCAAATCCGGTTGCAATCATTGTCGGCCCACGACGAAGAGAACTCATACGTCGAGCAGGCGGTCTATGAGCAATCTTCGTCCGCTGAACCGAGCGAAGGCTTGTTGCCACTACTGGCGATTTCTGGAAACGACACCGGTGAAGTGAGTGACGCTCAATCAGATTCAATGGCCAACGGCCCGCGATTGATGCCCTTCGACGGCGACACGGAAATTCAACAATCCGTCGCGAGTAACACGGTGTCGAACACTGCGGCCTGGAACGCTGGTGAGCGAACGAAATCTGCGTTCGGTTGGGGAACGTTGACGTTGGTTACCGGAGGCATCGCGGCTGCAGTGCTGATTGGCATAGGACTTCGGCGTCGCAAAGAAGCCCTCGTCCCCGTTCCGGTGCGCGTTCCAACGCCAGATCCGATGCGAGTCGATAGCCCTTACGATCCGACGACATGGCCGCGTGGATGATGCGAGCCTCGCTCAGTAGAGACGGACGCCCTGGAACTTTGTCACAGCTAAGAGTTAGGTTCCTTGATTGTGGCGCGACGCTCCGCGTTGCGAACTCACGACGCGGAGCGTCGTGCCACTCTGAGTCAACTCGAAAATTTAGCCGTGACAAAGTGCGAGCATCGCGTGAAGGCGATGGAATCGGTGCTGTCGTCACGACCGGACGTGTGAGGCGGTCGCGCTCTGTGAAATCGGTCATACCAACCAGTAAACCATCACAAAGCTGACCTATCGTTGTGCGACTTGGAGTGAACCGGATTTGTCCGGATGACTCACTTCACGATGTCTTTCTCTCCGTTCATCACGAGCGGCTCTGCGTGCCTGCACTTGCTGAGCCACTCGCGGTCGAACATGCCTCTGCAACACCGCGCACATCAAGGAGCGACAACATGTCTGGTGATCCCTGGAGCCGACCAACTCTGCAAGATTTACGAGCGGTTTTGGAGAGCATTGAGCAATCTGATCCGACTCATGACCGCGCTGCCGAGCGATTGGAATTGTCGGTTCCTGCTGAAGTGATCACGGCTCGCGGTTCTAGCATTCCAGCGATGACTCGCGAGATCAGTCGATTTGGAATCGGGCTGTTGCATCGCGGATCGGTGTCGGCAGGTGAGATCACGGTCAAGATGGCGAGCGATACTCGCGAGTATCGTTACCGAGTCATGCTGGAATGGTGCCGTCCGGCCGAGAACGGCATGTTTATGAGCGGCGGTCGGTTTATCAGTAAAGTCGATGAAGAGCATGACTAAGAAGCGTGCAGATCAGCGACGACTGATTTTCAAATTAGTACGACGCGCGAGCGAGTGGTTCAGACGCGACCACTCGCTTGCGCGTCGTGCTAGTTTCGTAGACGAGTCACTCTGTGACTCGAAGATTCCGGTCTACGTTGCGACCGGTCTACGTTGTGGTTGGCGCTCGTGGAACCGCAGCGGGGGCAGCCTGACGTGACGTCAGGCTCATCGTTATGACCGCGAAAAATGCGGTGAGACTTTGCCGATGGTACTTGCCCTGAGTGGTCAATCCGGGTTGCTCAGTGCCGCGAAGGAAAATCCACTTCGGGTTGTGGCGGAAATGGCTCGATAGGTAGGTGGCAGCCCGTTGGGTTGTTCCTCACGCGAACTTTGCCGGTTCGGTTCTGTTGAGAATCAACGAACAAAAGACTTGGCACGTTCACGTGATCTGTGAGGGACAAACACCTCACGACCAACATCTGAGCGACCGCATCATGCTCTCACGGTTTTATCAACGATTTGGATTTCGCGTGCTGTTGTTGGCAGCGCTCGCGTTTCCGTTCTTCTATTATCACGGCGAAACGATCTCATCGAACAACGATATCGAAGCGTGGCTGCCGGAGAGTTCTGATGTTCGTGTGGAGTACGAAGAGTTTAAGACTCGTTTCGGAGCCGAAGAGATCATTCTGATTGGAATGAACCGGAGCCTCGGAGCGGGCTTAATTGAGAGCGTCTGCGGACGGATTGAACGCTTGCCTGGCATTCGACATTGTTGGTCGCCGGATCGGCTACATGATGTGATGCGCGAGCACTCCGTCACCAAGGGAGACATTCATCAGCGATTGAAAGGGATGTTTGTTTCCAAAGACGGTCAGCGTGTTGGCGTCGTGGCGATGCTTTCCGAAGCGGGAATCAAAGATCGCGCGGGGGCGGTTGCCGGTATTCGACAAGTCTTGGAGTACTGCCAGCTCACGCAAGCGGGAGTGAATATCGCCGGAGCGCCCGTGATCATTGCTGAGTTGAACCGACTCGGCGGTCGCGAAAGTAACAAGCTCTTCTTCCTCATCTCGTTGGCGATCAGTGCGAGTCTACTTTTTTATCAGCTTCGCGATTGGCGATTGACGGGAATGATTCTCGGCCTGACTGTGCTGGCGATCGAAGTGTCGGTCACGATCTTGAAGCTCTCCGGTGGCGAGATGAACTTCGTACTCGATGCGCTGCCGGTGATGGTGATGGTCTTCACGTTGGAAGTCTCCGTGCATCTGCTCAACTATTGGCAGAACACGGCGGGCGAAACGCATCGTTATGATTCGATGTTGCGGCACGCCTTCAAGCCCTGTTTTTTGGCGACGTTCACAACAGCGATCGGGCTTTGGTCGCTCTGCTTCAGTCAGTTCATTCCCGTGCGACAGTTCGGTTGGGCAGGCGCAATGGGGAGCATCGTGGCGTTGGTCATTGGTTTGGTCTTCACGCCGGCGGTGATTGCGGTCTGTCCGCCACGCAAGCGAGAAGCGAGAAGCGACAACGATTGGTTTCACAAAGTCAGCGATTGGATGCTGGTGAGAAGCCGTCCGATCGTGGCGGTGGGAACGGTTGCAGTGCTCGGCTTGGCGACCGGTCTGATGTCGTTGCGATCGTACATTGACCCGCTGACGTTTCTACCGAAGAACAGCATCGTGTTGCGCGACATGTTGCGTATCCGCGAGGATCTCACGAATACCGATACGGTGGAAGCGACCGTCGATTTCGGACGAGACCCGGTCATGTCGGCTTGGCCGTTCGTGAAAAAGTTGGAGTACGTTCGCGAGATCGAAAATCGCATCGCCACTCATCCGGCAGTCACTCACACGATGTCGTTGGCGTCATTGTTTCCGACGGTGATGCCCGAAGGTTTGGAGTTGGCACAACTGATGAACCGCGCGACGAAGCGTCAGCAGGACAACGACTTCTTAGCGGGCGGCGAACAATATTGGCGCATCTCGGCCAACATCGCGAAGAGTCGTGAGCAATCTCAACAACAAACGTTCGCCGAATTAACGAGCTCGCTTTCTGATGTGCCGAACATCCGATTCACAGGGATCGCGCCGCTGATTGATAAGGCTCAGCACGATATCTATTCCGGGTTCTGGTCGTCGTTCATGTCGGCGTTTTGGATGATTATGCTCGTGATGGTCGTCTCATTGCGTTGGCCGATGGCAGGCTTCATCGGGATGCTGCCGAATGTGGCTCCGATCGCGGTCGTGTTTGGTTTCATGGGATGGATCAACCTTCCCGTAGACATCGGCATGATGATGTCGGGGAGTATTTCGCTGGGGATTGCGGTTGATGGAGCGTTTCACTTGTTGGTGCGTTACCGCGAAGTTTTGGCGGAGAAGAAAGACAGGGCTCAAGCGATCCGAACGGCGCTGCAAGAGACTGGCCCACCGATCTTGCAAGCGACGTTGATCATGTCGATCGGCATGTTGGCGTTGACGTTCAGCAGCTTCGGACCGACAGCATTGTTTGGCTGGCTGATGTGTGCCACGTTGTTGACGTCGTTGCTGGGCGACCTTGTGTTGCTTCCCTGTTTGCTGGGGTTCTTTCATACGCAGCGATTGGCCGAACTTGCGGAAGCGTCGAATTGCCCGCCAAGCGTGTCACTCAAAGGTCCATACTTTTTGCGGCTCCTCAAGCAGCGATACCGTTTATCAACTCAACGCAATCGCGAAAGCGACTCGGCGAACTCACCGATTTCTGAAAGATTGCCATAAGTTGTTTCGTCCGAGTTCGCATTTCAAAGTCTGCCGGTTGCGTAAGTCCGCTTTTGATTTGAGGTTCTGAGTAACTCCGTTCTGCGCTGTTTCGAGAATGCTTGGTTGTGAATTCAACCTCTGAGCCTAGAATGTCGAACTTGATCGGACCTCAGAAAACAGCCTTGAGATTGGTCATTTTGGTTTGGGGCGGAGCGTCCGGTCCACTCAACTCACTTCGCTATTCCATCTGAAAACACACGATGAGTTATCACATTCTTCTGACCGGCGCGACCGGCCTGTTGGGCCGCTATCTTCTTCGCGATCTTCTGCTGGCGGATGTCCCGGTGGCAGTCGTCGTGCGTGGCAATCGGCGACATTCGGCAGAGAGTCGCGTCGCCGCTTTGATGGGCACGTGGGAAGATTTGTTGCAACGCGAGTTGCCTCGTCCCTATGTTCTCGAAGGAGATATCTGTGAGCCAAATCTTGGCTTGGATGATTCGGCCAAACTCTGGATCGAAAAGAACTGCGACACTGTTCTGCACAACGCCGCCAGTTTGAGCTTCATTGCCACGAGCGAAGATGGCGAGCCGTATCGATCCAACGTTCGCGGAACGGAGAACGTTCTCGAACTTTGCCGAGACACCGGCATCCACGACTTCCACCACGTCTCAACGGCGTATGTGTGCGGACTGCGACACGGAACGATTCTGGAAACAGAATTGGATGTTGGTCAGCAGTTCAGCAATCCCTATGAAGAGAGCAAAGTCCAAGCCGAGACATTAGTTCGCAAAGCGGAGTTCTTGAGTCCGCCGACTGTTTACCGTCCGGCCATCATCGTGGGTGATTCAAAGACTGGTTTCACGTCAACATTTCATGGCTTCTATGCGTGCCTAGAATTGGCTCACCGGCTGGTTTCTTCCATGAACTCTCTCGGCGAAGACAAAGTTCGGATCTCTCTGGATGGCACCGAAACGAAAAACTTTATCCCCGTTGATTGGGTCTCGTCGGTGATCAGCTTCTTGGTCACGCACCCACAACACCACGGGCAGACGTTCCATCTCACTCCGCGCCAGCGTGTCACGGTGGCGATGATTCGCGATGTGCTCGGCGGGGCTCACGGATTTCACGGAGGGGAGTTCTCCGGATATGACAAGCCGATTGAGAACCCTTCGGAGATCGAGCGGCTCTTTTACGAACACATTCGCGTTTACAACTCTTACTGGCGCGACGACCCGCAGTTCGATACGAGTAATCTCGAGGCCGCGTGTCCTCACTTGCCCTGTCCCACGATGGATGAAAACCTCCTCGGAATGCTGTCGAGCAAAGCAGTGGAGATGGACTTCAAGTGGCGTGATAAGCCAATCAAACGCGAGCCGGTTCCTACGATGTCGTAACCGAACGAGACACCAGCACGTCGCGTCAGTGAGCGGTCACATCTGAGTCACCCGCTGACGCGTCATGCTGGTAGTTGTCCGTAGGACGGTTATTCAAAGCGTTCGTTCAGCCCCGACAAGTTGATGAGCAGAACGGTTTGAAAACCGTCCTACGAGATTGTTATGCCTCGCCAACCAGCGATCCCACTTCATCAATCGTCCCGGCCTTGGTCACTCGCCCGTCGCTCAGCACGACCACTCGATGAGCCAACTGCTTCGCTTCCACCGGGTCGTGAGTGACCAGTACGACAGGGATGCCAAACTCGGTCAGCACGCGACGTAGTTCCAATCGCAATTGTGCTCGCAATGAGTCATCGATCGCCGACAGTGGTTCGTCCAACAACAGCAATCTCGGCCGCCGAGCCAGCACGCGAGCCAGGGCCACTCGCTGCTGTTGCCCGCCGGAGATTTGATGCGGATACCGAGCTTCCAAGCCAGCCAGGTTCAACGCTCCCAGCATCTCATCGATTCGCCGCTGACGTGGCACGGCGGCCAGATGGTTCAAGCCGTATCCGATGTTTTGCACGACCGTCAAATGCGGAAAGAGTGCGTACTCCTGAAACAGAAATCCGATGTCACGCTCTTGCGGGGAGCGACAGATCTTCGTGTCCGCGTCAAACCACGTTTCGGAACCGAGTCGAATGACTCCGCGCAGCGGACGTTGCAGTCCCGCCAGGCAGCGAAGGATCGTCGTCTTGCCGCAACCCGACGGACCAAACAATACCGTGATCGAGAACTGGTCCATCGGTAGCCGCAGCTCGCCATGAACCGTCGCTCCCGACGGATAGCGCATCTCGAATTGAGCCAGGAGTTCGCGAGTCATGTCCACTCCCGCCGGCCCCAAGCCTGCAAGAGGCACAACATCCCGAAAGCGAACACGACCAACAGCAATGCTGTTTGACTTGCAGCGGCATAATCCATCGCCTGCACATTGTCGTAGATGGAAATCGAAAGCGTGCGTGTGACGCCGGGAATGTTGCCCCCCACCATCAGCACCACACCGAACTCGCCCACGCTGTGAGTGAACGCCAACACGAGCCCCGTCAAAATCCCCGGCCAAGCCAGCGGCAGCGTGACGCGCAAGAACGTCGCTCGCTTCGACACACCCAGACACCACGACGCTTCCACGAGCCGTCGATTCACTCCCGCGAAGCCTGCCGCGAATGGTCTGACTGCAAACGGCAGATTGCAGAGCACTGACCCAATCAAAATTCCCGCGAAGGAAAACGGCAGACGCTCTCCCGTAATTGACAAGCACCAGCGGCCCAGCGGACTATTCGGTCCCAGCGCGATCAGCAAGTAGAAGCCCAACACAGTCGGCGGCAGGACCAGTGGCAACGCGACGATCGCCTCAATGAAGAATCGCCCGCGCCAGCGAGTCGCCGCCAGCCAATAAGACAACGGCACACCCAACAAAAACAATATGGCGGTCGAGCAGAACGCCACTCGCAAGGTGAGCCACAAGGCAGTCCAATCCACGCTTACTCTCCCGGCAGGCCGAAGCCGTACCTCCGGAGTGTGCTCCGCCCCTCTTCGCCGATCAAGTAAGCCTTGAACTCGTCCGCCGCCTCGCGATCCTGGCAGCGGCTCAGAATGACCCCGCCTTGCAACAACGGCGGATAAGCGTCAACCGGGATCTGCCAAAAGCGTCCCTTGTCCTTCATCGCTGGAGCCAACGCCAGCGACAGCGCGATGATGCCGACATCCGCTGCGCCGCTTTCCACGAACTGAGTCGTCTGCGCGATATTTTCGCCCAGCACCAACCGCTCGCTCGCTTGTTCATACACGCCCAAGCCCTTCATCGCAGCCTCAGCCGCTCGCCCATACGGAGCGTGTTTGGGATTTGCGATCGCCACCTTTTTCACACGCACATCAACGAGCGTTTGAATGCCGAGTTCTTCCAAATCCAGTTTTGATGTCGCTGGCACCCACACGACGATGTGCCCCAACGCATACGGAAAAATGGACTCCTTCAGCCCTTTGCCTCGTTCGGCCAAATCTCGCGCGTACTGAATGTCTGCCGCGAGAAAGAGATCAAATGGCGCATCATTGGAAATCTGCGCGAACAAATTTCCGGACGACCCGAAGGTTACCTTCAGAGTGATTTCCGGATGTGCCTTGTGAAACGCTTCGACGAGTTCGTCCAGCGCGAACTTCAAATCCGCCGCTGCCGCGATCGTGAGTTCGGCTGTCTTCCGTGACGACTTCAAGTTCTCAGCAGCTTCCGTCTTCGACGATTCTGCAGCGGACGGTTGCGATTTCGACTCTTTCGCTTTCGGTCCAGCATCGCTCGCAGTGGAACCGCACCCAATGATTCCCACGACGAGAACCACGGCAATCCAGAACAATGCAAAACTCCGATGGGCTGACGTCATCGTGATCCCTCCGTTGCGAGCTCAGAATTCACCGACCACTTCATTCCCATTGCGGCTACCGAGCGCCTGCCACGTCGCAAGGTTAATGTTGCTGCTGACGAACTTCACGTGACCATCAACGAACAGCGCGTGAACTCCGCCGTTATGCAGACTACGCGCGGCGGTGTTGTGCGACATGGCGTTCCAGAGAGCATTCGTGCGAGAACCGTGTGGCACGCCACCTCGGCAATCGACGTCCCTGTCATTGGGGACGCGAATGTGGTTGTACATGGAATGTCCCGGAGCACCATACAACCACTTGCTCCCACGCGTTTGCTGAAGCGTCAATCCCGCCGCGTGGCATTGCGTGGCGTAGTTGGTTAGCTCCGGTCCTACGGTTGCGTTGTTATTCCCTTGGGTCAGTACGAAGCCGGTGATGGGACTGACGCCATCCCAAGTCGTCGGCCCAGAGGGATCGGACTTCCACGTTTCGCTGACACACACGGTCGAACTGGTTCCATCACGCACGTCTGACATGCGTGTGCCGGAGTTCTCGTAGAAAATGCCCGTGATTGGGACGCCCCCCGAATTGCCGGGAGAAATGGGAAACGTCGTACCGGTGTTGAGCGGGTAATTGTGAACGGCGCTGTTCACGGTATTGCCGCTCACAACGGCCGTTTGCAGGATGGCATACGAGTCAGTCGGACACAGGAAAAACTTAATGGTCTGTGACTGCGCGGGGCCATTCGTCGCGACGTCGTCGGCGTTTCCGTTCCAGTTAATCAAGCGATACAGCGGCGTCGCATCGAGGTGCGGCAGCAGCTGGGCATAAGCCGAAAAGACACGCCCCTGACCGTCCGTCATACTTCGCGTGCGGCCGATCGGCAGCATCTTGGACATCTCGTGATAGTTGTTGAGCGCCAGGCCAATCTGTTTGAGGTTGTTGCGGCACTCGCTGCGCCGAGCCGCCTCTCGCGCCTGCTGCACGGCTGGCAGCAGCAGTGCAATCAAAATGGCGATGATCGCGATGACGACCAAAAGTTCGATCAAGGTGAAGCCACGAGGTGACTTTTTTCGACACATTTCCTCACACGGTCCTTTCGCGAAGCTGAAGTCTCGACAGAGCACGTCCAAGACGAAATGACATGATGATATCTCTTTACGACACGATCATGTCGAATTCGCGAAAGCCGTTCAAGCGAGTCGGCGAACTTTGCTCCACACGGCGACCGAGGACAGGACGAACGCCTCCATTCCTTCGCGTGTCTGGAAATGGAATCGGCCGGAGAGCGCTAGCTCCCCGTTTCCGGTATTTTCCCGAAAATCGGACGCTAGCGCGTTCCGGCCGATGATCCAAAGCGGCATTCAGCCACTTACGGTTTTGGCTGTGGTTTGGGTTCTGGTTTGAGAACTTCCAAACCGGCCGCGGCCACTTGGCCATCTTCGGTGGACTTCACGCCCGAGACGCCAATCGCGCCGATGATCTTGCCCTCATGCACGATCGGCAGCCCGCCCTCAATGGGCAGAGCATCCGGCAGCTTCAGGATTTTGAGATTGGCTCCGCCCTTTTCCAGCGTCTCTTCAAACACCTTCGTCGGGCGACGAAACTTGGCCGACGTCTCCGCCTTTTGAATCGCGACTTTCACGCTTCCCAACTGCGTGTTGTCCAGCCGCTGAAACGCCACCAAGAAACCCGCACCATCGACGACCGCAATCGCCACCGGCCAATTGTTCTTCTTCGCTTCGACCTCGGCGGCAGCGATCACCTTCTTGGCCTGTTCGAGAGAAATCGCTTCGCCATACGGAATCGGTGCCTGCGCCCAAGCGGATTGACCAACAGACAAAATCAGCCCCAGGAAAACGGCAGCGGTCACGCCGCACGCACGCAACAACGAAGAGAGACGTGTCATGGAAAATATCCATTTGTTACAGAACTCAAAGCGTTGATCGACCCACGCCGATCCCGAACGGTTACAAGTTTGGCGATGTCGTGATTGTCATACCAGCACGACGCGCAAGCGAGTGGTCTAGATCAACATCACTCGCTTGCGCGTCGTGCTAAATTTCGCGTGAGTCAGAGAGCTTATTGCGGTCTCGTTCTTTATTGATGCGGTGGTGCTGCGACGCTCACCATCCAGCCGATGCCGAAGCGGTCGGTGAGCATTCCGAAGCGTGGCGACCAGAACGTCTTGGTCAGCGGCTTTGCACCTGGCCACCGTCGGCGAGCGCGGCGAAGGCGCGGCCGGCCTCGGCTTCCGTCGGCACGGCGAGCGAGAGATGGAAGCCATCGAAGCCAGAACCTTCGTGGCAACCGTCGGAAGCCATGAGTGTGCTGCCGCCGATGCGGAAGGTGGTGTGCATGACTTTGTTTTCAAAGCCCGGCTGGAGCATGCCGGGCGGAGGCGGTTCCGGGCTGTCCTTGTAGAGCATGAGAAAGTCCACCTGCGCACCGAGTGCGGTGCGGTAGAACTCGAGCGCCTCTTCGCAGCGACCGCCGAAAAACAGGTACGGTTGGATGAGTGGGTTTGGCATGGTGGTTACTTGAGTTTCGGTTTGGTCAAGTGGCGGTTGGATTCGACAGACAAGATCCTCCAAGTTGCCGAACGAACAAGATAACCCGGCAACGGTCAAGCGACTTCGATCTTCAGAAAAAGCTCGATCCAATGATCCGGTTGACCGAAATGTTGGGCATTCAGAAATCAGCGTCGTTCAACGCTTTCTCCAATAGTTCCTGGGGGCTTTCCCGCTGAATAATTCTCGGCTGGATGCCAGTGTTCGACGATCAGTTTGCCGCGAAAAATCG
>JAYUFI010000633.1:0-1693 GCA_043738805.1 Planctomycetaceae bacterium
CCGCATATCCCAGCACCGCTCCGCCGCCGATGACCACCACCAATGCGGAAGGCAACTCCACTCGCAGCCAGTCGGATTGCGAAGCAGCTCGCTGACGCAAGACCTCTGCCACCTGTCGCAACGTCGCCACGAGATTTCCTTGTCGCTCGCCGCTAATCAGCATCCACGACAGGAACGGCGGCAGCTCACGTCCCACGACCAAGCAATCCGCGAGCGAATGCCCGTTCCGAATTCCTTCAGCAATGCGAGCGGCCACTCGCTGCAATCGCACGTCGCCTGCCGCGTCCGCCGCGAGCAGCGAGGCTTCCGGCAGCGACACTTGATGTTCCAACAACATCGCCAACAGATCGCAGAAGTTCGCGCGTCGAAAGTTCGCCACGATCGAATTCAAACCGGGAATGACATTGAACGCCGACCATGTCGTCGCGTCGGTCGTCCCTTTCAAGCCGTAACGCCCGCGCGTCGAAGCACACCACCACGCCCCCAACGCCATGACCATCGCTGGCACGATCCACGCCCAAAACCAAAGCCGTTCTCGCAACCATTCCAAACGATTGACCCACGCGGCTTCCGGAAGCTGCAACCAATAGAACGCACCCACCAAACTTGGCACAAAGAAGCTGATCACCAACGCAAACAAGAACGACGCGAGCAACAACACCAACGCCGGATACAACAACGCTAAGTCGATCCGCCTTCGCAACTGCAACGTCGATTGAGCAAACCCCGCCAACGCTTCGAGCGCTTCCGGCAAACGTCCCGTGCGAGTTCCGGCGATCACAACGGCTCGGTAGATACGAGGCAGTTCGGCACCTTCCAACTGCAATGCTTCGGCAAACGATCGTCCTTCACGAAGGCGCTGGGCCAAACGCAGCATCAAGACTTCTTGAGCGCCGTAGCCAACTTGCCTTGGTGGCGAGAAGCCTCCTTCGTCGTTGCGATATCGTCTCATCCAATCTCGCGAGTCATCCGCCTGCGCGAGCATCGACAAGCTGGATTCCAACGGGATACCAGCACGCACGAGCGCGGCGATCTCTTGATTGAGCAACGCCAGATCTTGCAGATCAATCGGCTTGCCACGCGGCTTGTTGTCGTTTTCCGATTCACTCATCTCGACACCTTGTCTTACCCGTAGCACAAGCGGCCCGCCTGTGATTTTCTTATTCGGCGATTCACTGTTTAACCGCAACGCCAACGGCGTGCGCGCACGCCGTTGGCGTTGCGGTTAAACGATTCAATCACCTCGCGATATTCTCCATCATCAAATTCGACTCAACAGGAACGCACGCGAGCCGCGTGCGCTACGACGACTCCCAGCCCAAGACTCGACGCACTTCGGCGGGACTTGTCGTGCCTGACTCAACCGCTTGCAACGCACGCTGCCATAAACTTGTCATCCCCGCCTGCACGGCCAACGCTTCAATCTCTGTGGCATCTCCGCGAGACAAGATCGCTCGCCCCAACCCGCCCAAGTCGGGCTGCAATAACTCGGAGATAATCATCCTCCCGCGATATCCCGTCCCGCCGCAGTGTTCGCAACCGACGGGACTCAATGCGTTCGCCACATCAAGACCAAGCCGCACTGCTTCATCCGACAAGTAACCCGAAGCGTGAGCGAGGGCGGGCGTTTCGTGTGATCCGGGGTCAGGCACCGCAGAATTCAAAATTGGCGGAACGACGTCTGAAGGACCGA
>JAYUFI010000634.1:0-1692 GCA_043738805.1 Planctomycetaceae bacterium
TGAATTCTCGGCGATGTATTTTCTGAGATAGTCGTACTGTTCAGCGCTGCGGACGAGATGGTCGAACGGTTCCTGTTGCCAGAACTTGCCTTTTCCTTCGGTGGCTTGGTTGATCTGAAACGCAGTGTAGTGCAGCCACGAGTCGCATTGCTCTTTCATGCCTTCGGCGGTGGCGAAGACTGCCAGCAAATGCACATGGTTGGGCATGACGACGAAATCCCCCATTCGATACCGCTCGCCGTCAAAGTGCAGCAGTGAGTCCGCGACGATCTTGGCGAGGTTCGGTTGTTTCAGCAGGCATTGGCCATGACAGGTATCGAGGAACTCTTCTCGGCAACGATTGAACTGCTTCTGAAAGTCGGCTCGTTCCTTGTCGGTAAGGGTTGGCAGCACTTCGGACCAATGCTTTCGAACGTCGTGGCCACGCCGCAGGAGCCACTCATGCTTCTCGCGATCCCAGCGTTCGATGACCTCACGCGGAATGGAGTCAGCGGTGCGGAATGTGATGAAAACGACCGCGCCGGCTTGGGACCAGTGCGGTCGGCAATGCTCGTAGATCAGCGTTTCGGCCCTGGGGTCGAAGGCTTCACCGAGCATGATGGAGGTCTCCTGTATGTCGTCTTTCGCTCCGCGAAAGAACGTCCTTTCGCGGAGCGAAAGGCGACATTATCGTTTCTGAAACAGGTCGGAAAGAACAAACGCCTCGACGAGATCGCGGAGTCGGTAATCCTTCGCGCGGCTGGCTTTCGCAATCGCCGCCAAGTCGTTGCGATCGTCGAAGGACAGGCTGCGACGCAGGCCGTAGGTGGCGAGTTTCTCGATGAACGCCGCGTTGAATGAGTCGATGTCGGCGAGCAGCAATTGCTTGAACTCTTCCGGCGTTTGGTAGCCGCGACCGTCGGGGAGTTTGCCGCTGGGATTCACCGCGGGATTGTCGCCGGTCCCTTCGACAATCTCGGTCGTGCGCCAGCGACCGATGGCGTCGTAGTTCTCAAAGGCCAGCCCCAGCGGGTCGATCTTGCGATGACACGACGCGCACTTCGCATCGTGAATGTGAGCTTCCAATTTCATTCGCAACGTCGCTTTGGGCGAGTCCACCGGATTGGGCTCGATGGGATCGACGTTGGCGGGCGGTGGTGGGGGAGACTTGCCGAAGATTGATTCCGAGACCCACTTGCCGCGATGCACGGGCCGATGCCGCGTGCCGTCGGATGTCAGCGAGAGGATCGAAGCCTGAGTCAGCAAACCTCCGCGGCGACTCTCCGGAGTCAGCGACACGCGTTGAAAATCTGAACCCGCGACGTCCGGCAATCCGTAGAACTCCGCCAACCGCGAATTGACCATCGTCCAATCGGAATGCAGAAACTCACGCAGTGTCAGACCGCGTTGCAACACTTCGCAGAAGAACTCGGTCGTCTCGCCGACCATGCTTTTCTCCAACGACTTGTCGTAGTCGGGATAGAGTTTTTTATCGGGCGGGAACATGCCGACCTTGCGCAAGTTCAGCCACTGTGACGCGAAGGACTCGGCGAATCGCTCGGCTCTGGGATCCGCCAACAGCCGCTGAACTTGTCGTCCGAGTTCCGCTTTGTCGCGCAGCTTGCCTTGCTCGGCGAGCGCGAACAATTCGTCGTCCGGCATGGTGCTCCACAGCAGATACGACAACCGGCAGGCAATCTCCCAGTCGTTGAG
>JAYUFI010000635.1:0-4532 GCA_043738805.1 Planctomycetaceae bacterium
AATTACTTCAAGCACTGCGGCTATCGCCACACCTAAAATGGAACCGCTCTAGGCCGTGTCTCGTAGATCCGTAGGACGGGCACTCCTGCCCGTCGAATCACCGTAAAATGACGGGCAAGGGTGTCCGTCCTACGAAATTTCTACCATTTGCGGGACAGAGCCTCATCTTTTCAAACCGGCCATCACGAAGCCGCCCGGTTTGAAAAACCGGGCAACGGGGAGATCATTAACATCACCACCGAAGTCCAGCGATGCGGATTGTGCGGGCGCTGGCTGGCCATGTTGCAAATCTCCGTCATTGATTGCCGATTTTTATGCAAGTCCGCGAACGGCGACCTAAGTTTTTCTGCGTGACGAACAGACTCCCCCCAGTTCAATTGGCGAAATGCCACGGCGCGAGGACTATTGACGATGAACCTTCCCATTCCGGCTGTGTCCCAAGAATTTGGCCATCGACCACTCATCAGCACACACACCATTTTGCTGTTGTGCGGCGTGCTCTTTGGTATGGCCATCAGTGGGAACATCACTTCTGAAGCCAAGATGTCGTTCGTTTTCGCCGGGACGATCGGACTCATCGCCTTCGTCGGTTTGAGCGTGATCAAGCGGGCTCAGACTCAGACGCAACAGCAAGTCGCCATTCTGCACGTCGAAGAGCGGCTTGAGCGACACGCTCAAATCGATTCGCGCAGCAGCGAACGAGCGGTCAGCTCACCGGCCTAACGTGCGATGTTTTTATTGAACCGCAACGCCAACGGCGCGCAACTATACCCCGCGCGGTTAAACATCTCTGATCGGGCCGCGCGAGGGATAACGAGTGCTACAAAGCATCCGGCAATCCTTGTCGTAACAGCGGAATGACAAACTCCGCGAAAGTAGACGAGACGACTGAGACCTCGGACTGTTTCCGGTCGAAGAGTTGAGCATCGACCTGCGGGCGTTGGGGAGACGCGGTGAGCGGCTCCTGACGACCGACAAATCTGAAACTACCAAGGAACAGTCGATGAAGCTCCAAGACTGGGAACTGACCATCCAACAAATCATTGAAGCGTCCAATAACGAGCCTAAAGAATCCGGCAAGTACAAAGTCTTGACCGAATGGCGCTCGAAGCTGGCGAAGACCGAGCGGCCTCTGCAACCGTTTCAAATTGACGAAATCGTGCGTGAAGTTCGGAAACGACTCACAAACAGCCAGCCAGCGAATCGAAGCGTGCAGCCGCAGTTTGTGTCGGCGACTTAAACGGCTTGATTCAACGGAACCAAATGCAAAGGGACTGAAGGGACGAAAAGGACCACAGTGGCGAATCACGAATTCGTCACGGTGACCACCTTTGGTCCTTTCGGCCCCTTTCGTCATTTCCAATGAGCGCCGCACCCGACGACCACTCATCGCCCCGCGCGAATCACCTGCTGATCCAACAACATCTGCACGAACTTCTTCGCGACCGGCCCCGCTTCTTTGCCACCGGAGCCCGCTTGTTCGAGGACCACGACGAAGGCGACTTGCGGACGATCAGCCGGGACGTATCCCGCGAACCAGGCGTGATCCAAGCCACCTTTTTTTCCGGTTTCCGCCGTTCCCGTTTTGCCAGCGATCTGCACTTCTTTCATGCGCACGGTCTTGAAGCCAGTGCCGTAAGTGGCCGCGACCACTTGTTCTAATCCCTCGCGAACACGACCGAGTGTCCCGGCTGACAAGCCTTCGATCCGTTTTCGTACCGGATTGATCGGCTCCGATGGCGAGAGTGTTTTTGAATTCTCTGACTGCTCAGATTCCGACAGTGGCTCGGTCTCTGGAGCCGCCGCGATCTCACGAACGACGTGCGGCGTGACCAGCCATCCGTCATTGCTCACCGCAGCCATCATGCGTGCCACCTGCATCGGAGTGACCGTCAATCGAGATTGCCCGATTGCCAAGCCGAGCGTGTCACCAGGATACCACGGCTCCGGTTTCTGAGACGCGAATGACTTCGGCGTTGCAATTGCGGGAGATTCTTCGTCCCACGGCGAAATCGGCAACACGTCGTGAGAAACATCGCTGGCAAGTTGCTCGTGACTGGCCAATTCAATGCCCGATGTTTTCTTCACACCCTTTCTGGTCGCGTTTCTTTTTACCAACGTCGCCGACAATTGCTCCGGAGGACGCGGGAGATGGCCACTCTTTTCACCTCGCAGATCAATTCCGGTCATCTGATCAAATCCGAAACGCTCGGCCCAATCGACGAGCGGCTGCGGCCCGATCGTGCGAGCCGCTTTGAAGAAGTACACGTTGCAAGAGGCTGCGAGTGCCTTCGTGAGATCGGTTTCGTAGTGACCATGTCCGTAATGCGTGAACGTGTAGCAAACATTTTTCTTCGGCGTGTCGAGATATCCCACGCAGTTGATCGGTCGATCGGGATCAATCTTGCCGCTCTCCAACAACGCGACCGCCGAAACCGTTTTGAAGACCGAACCAGGCGGCAGTTCCATTTGCGTCGCTCGCGGAAACATCGGACTGCGAGCGTCCGCCAACAACGCCTCACGCACTTCGCTGTTTCCCGACAGCCAATCGTTGATATCAAACGTCGGGGCCGTTGCCGCAGCCAGAATCTCTCCGGTCTGCACATCCATCGCGACGATACACGCTCCCGGCGGGCGTTGTTTGCCTTCCGTAGCACGGTTTTCCAAACCGTGTGTCTCGTCACGTTCCGTGGCCGCGTGAGTCGATCGTTCGGACGGTTTGGAAAACCGTCCTACGGAGTCGCCCTCCAAAATCTCGTTCAACAACGCCGTCGCCTGTTCTTGCAGTGCGACGTTGAAACTCAGAATCACGTCGCGTCCGATCTTCGGCGGTACAACAACTTCGACACGAGTCACGATTCCGTTTCGATCGCGAACAATTTTTCGCTGACCGCGCACGCCACGGAGAACTTCTTCGTAAGACTGTTCAACTCCCGATTTGCCGATTGAGTCGCCCGCCTGATAGTCGAGCGGATCGCCGTGCGGATATCGCTTGTGCCGCGCATCGAGTTCCGCCTGATTGATCTCGCCACGATGACCGACCAAATGCGGAGCGACTCGACCGTGCGGATAAATGCGGCGAGTGATCACATCCGTCCGCACGCCGGGGAAACGATCCGGCTGCGTTTCAATGTCGGCACATTCCTGGCTCGACACGTTCTCCAACAAAACGTGGTAATCCGACTGTTCCGGAATGCGCAACGAGTCACGTTTTTCGCGAGTCGGTGACGTCGTAAGTTCGTGCTTCACGACGTCCCAAGCGTGTGACAAGTTCGGTGATCCGATGTCGCCAGACGCAGTCGATTCTGGCTTGTCAACAATGTTGTCATGCTGCTGTTTCGCCTGCCGTTCATCGACGATTTTGAAGATTCGCTCCACTCGTTTTTGCACGCGCTGCCGCAGTTCGGAAAGCTCAGTCGGCTTGTGATCGGTCATCTCGGCGAACGCTTCCCACATCGCCGCGCGCCGGTCGAGGACCGCCTGCATTGCTGACGCGAGTTTCTCTTTGTCACGCCGTTCGGAGCGACTCAATCGAGTCATTGCCTCATCGCGCAACCAACGCTCGTTCGGCGGTTCTTCGAGCCACCGGTAATGCACCAGAACTTGAAACCGCTCTTCATCAAACGCCAGTACCGTTCCATCAGCCGCGATGATGCGACCATGCCGACTCGGAATCGACTCGAATGAAACAGACTCACGTCGTTCGTCAACAGCGAACCCATCCGCCAAGAACCACTGCAACTGCACGAGCCGCCCAGTGACCACGAGCAATGGCAGTGCCATCACGACAAACAACCAAGTCAGCCGCAACGCCGGTTCGGCATCGATATCCCAAGCCGCACCGTTTCGAGACGGCTGATTCGCGGCGTAAATCGGTGTCGGTCGGTTTCGCATGAAGATCATCGTCTGTGGCGCACGCGGCTCGCGTGCGTCTCGTCTCTCAACTGCATCTGCATCTGCATCTGCATCTGCACGCGAGCCGCATGCACCACAAGCGAGCAATTCTCCAATCAAGTCACAGGCGAGCCGCCTGTGCTACGGGTTTTGAAATCGCTTCGATCAATCTCGACGTCATTAAAAAAACGATCGCACCGAACGCCGCCTCCAGCGCGATGAACGGCAAGGCACTCAACAGCAGCGGCCCGTTTCCATCGAACAGGCTTCCGTAGCCATGTGAGACCAACAAGCCGCTGCCGATCAACGCGAACTGCCAGACGAGCATCGGCAATGCCGAGCGTGATCGCGGCTCCGGCAACAGCGGCAACATCAACGCGGCAGCCAACGTCGTCGCGAGCATCTCTTGCCCGAAGCGACCGCTCGACAACCCATCGGCGAGCAAGCCAATGATTGCCGCCCAGGCGATGCCGCGAGCATCAGCAAACCAAGTCACGGCCAACAACACCGGCAACCACATCAGCGACAGCCGACATTCGCCGACAGCGAATGCCGATCCACCAGCGACTTGAGCCGCCAGCGCGATGTACGTCAGCAATGCCAGCATGAAATGTCGCATCAGTTCGCCAACCGTTTCG
>JAYUFI010000636.1:0-4530 GCA_043738805.1 Planctomycetaceae bacterium
GCCCGTCCTACGAATTTGCGGGACAGAGCCTAGCCCGAAGCATTGTCCATCAGCTCCCACTAAGCTTGGCTTGGTGGGGGAATTTGTATCTGGCAATCAAACTTGTGATCTATCTTCGCGAACTGTTGCTGCCAACATTCGCTTCGCGTGGCATCAGGTCGTCATTCGTCGGCAATCGGCTCAACCAACGATTGACGTTGTGCGGCACTTGCACGACCGCACCGACTTGCAATCGTTCGTGCTGGAAACGCCCATCAATTGGCTGAAGGTGAATCGGAACAGTCTTGATTTGATGCGGATAATGCCGCTGAATTTGCGTTGGCAACGTCACGTGCTCGTCACCCAGGCGACTGACTCGGCAAGGCATTTGATCTTGAAACGGCGGCAAGGTGACATGCACCGTGTTGCCGCTTTGAAACTCATTCAAGCGTTGTTGCGGGACATACAACACAACTTCGAGCGAATCCTCTTCAAGGATCGTCACGAGCGGTTGCAGTAGCGCCGCACCCTCGCCGCCGAAGCGATGCCGTTGCAACACGACGCCGTTGACGGGCGAATGAATTTGACCC
This sequence comes from Planctomycetaceae bacterium, assembly GCA_043738805.1. GTDB lineage: Bacteria > Planctomycetota > Planctomycetia > Planctomycetales > Planctomycetaceae > SXKJ01. The sequence goes on from JAYUFI010000636.1 coordinate 570, forward strand.
AAAGCCACTTGTTCGCGCAGTCGTCGCTGTTCGCTTTCGAGACTCTTCAATTGAGCGAGCATCGGTTGCAGAGCATCGAAGCCGGCACGCGAAGCCAATTCAGCGACTTGAGATCGCTGTTGCCACGAGACCAAGCCTTCCAACAACGTCTCCAATCGGTCTCGTTGAGATTGTTCGTCAGCGATCGCTTGTTCGAGGTCATCTTCCGTCGCGGTCTTTTGTGCGACCATTCCGGCAACACGCTCGCGACGTTGTTGAGCGCGCTTCAGCTTGACTTGGTCCGAGCGAACGGCAGCCCATTTGTCGCGATACTCCGCTGCGGCTTCACCGAACTGAACCTGATATTGAGCCATGCGCCACTGACTGGCGGAAACTTCTGCGTCCAACTTCGCTTGCGTCATCAGCAATTCATCGCCGAGCCGTCCGAGCCGTTGCTCAAGCTCGTGCTGATCGAGCGTCATCAACAATTGACCTTGCCGCACTCGATCGCCATTTTGCACATGCACGTAGCGCACGACTCCCGTGACAGGTGCGGGAACCTCGATCGTCCGTCCCTCGACTACGCCATACGCCGAGTACCGAAAGAACGAATTCCAAACATTGAACGCTCCGAAGCCGAGCACCGACACCACCAGCGCGACCACGAAGAAGCGTCCCTTTGGTGGCTTCGGCGGAGTGGCGGAATGCACGGTCGGTGATTTGGCCCGCACGCTCGGCGCTGGAAACGCTCCTGAGCGATATTGCAGCCCAGCAACGCCGCTCGATCGAGCCGGTTCGCGATTGTCGCTCGCATCAAGACGTTGGTTGTCAGAGTGAGTGGCCATAGTGCTGTCCGGGTGATTGAGAAAATCCGCGAGGACTTTGCCTATCCAGGACTTCACACTAGCACGACGCGCAAGCGAGTGGTGACGACAGGGGCGACCACTCGCTTGCGCGTCGTGCTAATGTTGAAATCACGTCTATCCAGGCCCGGAATCATGCGCTGCTAAATCGACGAAGCGCTGTTTTGCCTGACATTTCGAGCAAACTGCCGCTCAATTTCGGAGGTCCGCGTTGTACGACTGCTTTCGCTGATGCGGCTCGTTCGATGCTCGCTTTTCGCAGGACCGCTTCCAGCGAAAAATGGCGCAGCGAGTTTTACTTCTCTTTTTGAATCGCCCGAAAAAACTCAAGAAGCTCACCCGTGACCTCGCGACGAGACGTCTCGATCACGTCGTTGTGATCGGCCCGCAGCAACTCAACAAACCGTTTCGGCTGACCATTCGACGATTGATCGGGAGCCGCCGCAAACAAGTTTTGTCCGAGCGGCAGCGGAACGATCGTGTCGCGACGTCCGTGAAATTGCAGCAACGGACAAGTGACGTCACGAATCCGCTCATCACTTGGAAAGCAATCAATCAGCAACCAACGAACGGGAATCCACGAAAAATGATAGCTCGCCGCAACCGTCAACGAGTTGAACGTCGATCGCAAGATCAGCCCCGCAGGCGGCGTCTGTTTTTGACACCACTCCTGAGCCAACCGCGTCGCCACACCGCCACCGAGCGACTCGCCGTACAACACAATGCGCGTTGGTTCGATCTTCAACGTGTCGGTCGCAAACTTCCACACGGCTCGGCTATCACGAGCAAGCCCTTCCTCAGTCGGCTCCCCCTGACTGTCGCCATAACCGCGATAATCGAAGATCAAGACATCAGAACCCGCCTCGCCGAGCGTTTCGATTTCGAGCAACCGATAACTCCGATTCGCCGCGTTGCCGCCGAAGTACAATGTCAGCGGTCGCCCTTCAGCCAGCTTCTCTTTGAGTTCGTCCGCCGATTTCGCCGAGCGTCCCGGTCGCAAAACCAGCCAACCGCGAAGTTCCAAATCGTCTTCCGTTTTCGTCACGACGTCATGAACTCGACCGGGGCTCAGCGCCGCCACTTGAGCGGGCAACGCCTTCGCGGGATACGGATGATAAATCAGTGATCGCTGTATCCCCGCCAACATCAGCAGCCCTCCGAGGTACGGCACTGTCAACAACATCACCCGGCGTTTCCAACCACTGATCCGCGCAGGTCGAGGTAATTTATTCGCGGCAGATTCGCTGTTGGTTGTGCTCATCACACGGCTTTCAGAGATCACGAAACTTACTCGGCCGGTGCCTTAACCCAGCATGTCGGTTCGAACTTGTCCGTCGCCGACAGCCACGACTGGTTGATTGACCAAGTTAGGAACGGTCACGTGCGGGTCGATTCCCAAGAGGTGCAGAGTTGTCGCAAGAATGTCTTTCGGCGAAACAGGATTGCTCGCCACAAAACCTCCTTGAGCATCCGACTTGCCAACCACTCGACCGCGCGCGATTCCGCCACCGGCGAACGCTGCGGAATAAACGCTCGACCAATGATGCCGCGCAGCTCCGATCGGTTTGCTGTCGATCTTCGGCGTGCGGCCATGTTCCGAGATGCACAGCACAAGCGTCTCGTCGAGCAACCCGCGTTCATCCAAATCGCGAATCAACGTCGAGTACGACCGGTCAAACACGGGCAGCAAATACTCTTTCAAACGCGGATAATGATTCGCGTGCGTGTCCCAGCAACTTCCACCGAAGACTTCAAAAGGATCCCAGAAGATCGAGACAAACTTTGTCCCCGCTTCAACGAGCCGCCGAGCGGCGAGGCATGACTGACCAAACAACGTCATGCCGTAACGTTGACGGATCTCCGCCGTTTCGCGATCAACGTCGAGAGCCTCGCGCACCTTGTTCGTGGTCAACAACGAGTACGCCGTTTGTTGTTGTTGCGAGAACGTCTCGATCCCTTTGTGGCGTTCGAGCCAATCGCGTTGCGAATCGAATTGGCTCAGCAACAACCGCCGCACATCGAACCGATTGGCCGACAAACCTTCGAGCGGCCCGGTTTCAGAAAGTCGGAAGCGTCCTTCAGGAACAGTCCCGCCGAACGGGTCGCGAATCTGCTTGGTCTGACCGTCTGCCAGTCGTGGCACAACGTACGTTCCCGCGCCGTCGAAGTCGGTCCAAATCGGGTCATAAGCTCCGCCGAGAAATGACGCATACGGTCCCGCAAGCGTCGGGACATCAGACTTCGATCCGAATCGCCACGGCAACGCAACGTTGTGCGGAATGAACGGCTCACCCGCGCGACGTGGCCGACGACGTTCGAGATAATCCACAACCGAACCAACGTACGGCCAGTGCATCGGATCGCGCGGCTTCGCTTCGATGTCGGGTGTGTAAGTCGGCATTCCGGTCACGGCATAAGCGACACCATGCACCGGATAAGGATGCGACATCGACCGCACGACCGTGATCTTGTCCATGACTTGTGCGGTCAGCGGCAACAATTCACCAATCTCAACACCGGGAACGCTGGTCGGAATCGCTTTGAGCTCTCCTTGCACTTCAGTCGGTGCATCGGGCTTCGGATCAAAGGTCTCATGCTGCGGCGGTGAGCCGAACAAGAACAACAGGATGCACGATTTCGCCTTTCCAAAATGCGGCTCATGCAGAACTTCAGCCGCCGCTAACTCGCGGCGTGAAAGCCAATCAGTCAAAGCCACCGAGGCCGTTCCCGCACCGAGCGTGCTCAGTCCGCCCAGCGACAACAACTCGCGGCGAGAGACGCCGTCACACAACCGTTTTCGTGAGCCAGAGATTCGGAGCATCTTCATCAACCTCCCCTTACAGAAGGAATTGTAATCATCCGCCGCTCTCGTCAGGCAACCTCAGCAACCCCATCATGATCCTCGCCGGAAATCAAAGTCACATTCCGGTTCGATCAGCCTCTTATGAGTGAGTGAGGCACGAACCGGTGGGAAGGAAAACCGGAGCCGATTTGAGCCCCAATAGAACTTAACATTTTGGCAATGACTTCAATGACGGGTCGTGGTTCATCTTCATTTCAGGCGATGCGATTAACTTTCATCACGGCGACTTGAACGTGTGGTTTCCAAACGTGGTAGT
>JAYUFI010000637.1:0-1689 GCA_043738805.1 Planctomycetaceae bacterium
CCGAGGCCCATCAGCGGTCCTCTCGTGGCGATTCGCTCGGTCTGTCAGGAATGCAGGAGCGAGTCAATCTGGCCCTTGGTCAATTTGAGATCGATTCCACACCTGGAGCAGGAACCACGATCCATGCGTGGTTCCCGTTAAGTTGACGCCGCCCCGCTTGCCAAATGATCGTTCATCGCGGCTGCAAACGAAACGGCACTTCCAAGCCGTGACGTTCCATCAGCGCGGCGTTGCCGAGAATGTCGTTCGTCAGGCCCGATGCGCGGAGTTGGCCGCCGTCTAGCAACAAGACTCGATGACAGAGTTCGACGACCACGTCCAAGTCATGCGTCGCCACGATTTGGCTCCCCGGAAACTTTTTGAGGATCGCGATCAGCGTTCGGCGTGCGCGTGGGTCGAGGCTGCTAAACGGTTCGTCCAACGCGAGGATGCTCGGCTGACAGGCGAAGACGCCGGCCAAGCAGACTCGCTTTCGTTCGCCCAAGCTGAGTCGCATCGTGCTGCGCGATTCGTAACCAGAGAGTCCGACCGCCGACAAACTTTCTTGCACACGGCGGCGAACTTCGTCGTCAGGCAAATTCAAATTCAGCGGCCCGAATGCGACGTCCTCAAACACTGTCGGACAAAAAAGTTGATCGTCGGGATCTTGAAACAAGAAGCCGACTCGGCGACGCACTTCTGAGAGCGACACGCGAGTGACTGGGATGTCGTCGATCCAAGTGTTCGTCTCGTTGTCGGATAACCTTGTTGGCAACAGGCCGTTGAGATGTTGCAGCAGCGTCGATTTACCCGCTCCGCTTGGCCCGACCAGTCCCACGATTTCGCCCGGAGCGATCGAAAAGCTGATGTCGTTCAGCGTCAACGAACTTCCGGCATACCGAAACGACAGTCGGTCCACTCGCACGGTACTTGTTGCAGTCATCGCTGATCCTCTTGACGTTGTTCCAACCAGCGCGTGTCGCCCTTCCAACCGCGAGCCATCATGGCTCCGTGAACTCGGTCGGCTCGATCGAGCGCACGGATCAGCAAGCGGCCCAACATCTGTGCTCCCTGCCGCCACTGTTCCCACAGGCTCGGTTTCCGAAACAAGCGGACTTGTCGAGCCGTTCGCATTCGATCGAGTTCATCCCACAACACAAACAGAAAGCGATACATCAACGCCAAAATCGCCAACAAGACGCTCGGTAATCGCAGTCGTCGCAGCGTCGCCAGCAGTTGATCAAACGGCATGACGTTGACGAGCCACAGCGCGGTTGTGAACGACAACGTCCCGCGACAGACGATCGTTGCTGACATCAACCAACCGGCACGACCTCCTTGTGAAAGGGGCAGCGACAACGCCATCAAAAACAACGGCGGCCAAAAGAAGAGCAACCTGCGACCGACAAACGTCAACGGAATGCGCGCCAGACTGTGAACGAAAAAAATCGCACACGCGATCAGCCCCATTAGCGGCCCGTGAGTGATCGGAGTACAGGTCGCGGCCAGGATCAGCCCCATCGCGATACTCAGCTTCATCAGCGGCGGCCAACGATGACAGATCGACTGGCCTCGGCCAAAGCGGTCGAGGTAATCACTCACCTGTGACCTCGCTGCTCAATGTCGCGGTCCCGTTCGGCAACGCTTTGCCCAACAACAATGCGAGTCCGAAAACCGTCAGCGTTCCGCCGATTCCAGCGATCGAGACCG
>JAYUFI010000638.1:0-4528 GCA_043738805.1 Planctomycetaceae bacterium
ACCAAAGTCGCCGGGGCAGATGTCACGCGGGCATTTGCCGATGACTTGCGACTTGCTCTTCAATCCGTGCCGAGCCACCAGCGACTCGTTCACGGCCACATATCGTCCCGCCGCGTCTTTGACGAAAAAGGCCACGTCCGGCGAACGGTCGAAGAGCCTTTCCAACAAAGCGACCTCCACGTGCGGAGGCATGTCAGATTTGGGGTGTTTTGTGCGCGGTTTCACGGTTCGATGCGATTCTGGGCCAAGAGAGTGGCGGTCGCTGAAGTTACATCGAATCCTATGGTTGATCCTTCAACCGGAGAAATCACATGAGACCCTGCTTTGCCATTTTCTGTCTGGTCTTTCTTGCGGGAGCGAATCTGGTCTCTTCCGCTGAGCCATCTAAAGCGACCAGCCGCCAAACAAAAACTGTTGAAGGCTGGACGCTGCTGATCAGCGATGAGTTGCTTGAGAAGGACAAGGCCGCGACCGAACGGGCATTAGTGCTGCTGACCGTGCAGCTTCAAGAGATTGTTCGTGTGGTTCCCGCGAAGGCTGTCGTGGAACTTCGGAAGGTGCCGCTTTGGTTTTCTCCCGAATACCCCGGCGTTCAACCGCGTGCCGAGTATCACCCTGGTGCTGGCTGGTTACGTGACAACAAACGCGATCCCGCGATGGCGAAGGCGGTCGAATTCACGGACATCCAAGATTTCGAGCGTGAGACCAAGCGGATGCCCAATTTCACGCTGCATGAACTGGCTCATGCGTATCACGATCGAGTGCTTCCCAAAGGCTTTGGCAACGAAGAGATCAAAGCGGCTTTTGAAAAGGCCAAAGCGAAGGGTTTGTATGAGCGCGTCGAGCAGCGCTTCGGCGACGGTCGCTCGGCGAATGTTCGCGCCTATGCGATGACGAATCCGATGGAGTACTTCGCCGAGTGCAGCGAAGCGTTCTTCTCCACGAACGACTTCTTCCCATTCACTCGTGAGCAACTGGCAAAGCACGATCCAGAGATGTTCGCGCTGTTGAAGATGCTGTGGGGCGAGACTGCCGAATCGCCAAAGCCGGTGAAGGTCTTCATTCTCGCCGGGCAGTCCAACATGGAGGGGCAGGGTTTCATCGCGGCCGATCCGAAGCGAAATGGCGGGAAGGGCTCGTTGGAATTTCTCGTGAAGGATGCGGCGACGGCGAAGCGGTTCTCGCATCTCGCGGATGAGTCGGGCCAATGGCGGACGCGCGAGGATGTGTGGATTTCGTATCTCGACCGCAATGGTCCGCTGACGGTTGGTTACGGCGCGAGGAAGGAACTCATCGGGCCAGAGCTCGGCTTTGGTTGGATCATGGGAGACACGCTCGCCGAGCCGGTACTGCTCGTCAAATGCGCCTGGGGCGGCAAGAGCCTCGCCATCGATTTCCGACCGCCGAACGCTGGCAAGGTTCCGTACTCATTGGGCGAAAAGCAGGATGCCGAGATCGCTCAAGACCCGGCCATCGTCGGCAAGTATTACCGCGAGACAGTGACGCTCACGAAGGCCGCGCTGGCCAAAGTCAAAGACCTCGTCCCTGGTTCCGATGGCCGCTACGTCATCGCTGGGTTCGGCTGGCATCAAGGTTGGAACGACCGCATCAAAGACAAGTTCAATGGTGAGTACGAAGAGAACATGTCTCATTTTATTCGAGACATTCGCAAAGAATTCGGCATCCCAGCGATGCCGTTTGTCATCGCCGAAACTGGCATGACCGGCCCCGACGAAAAGCATCCGCGCGCGTTGTCGCTGATGAAGGCTCAGGCCGCCGTTGCCGAACGCCCGGAATTCCAAGGAAACGTCGCATTCGTCGGCACGAAGGCATTCTGGCGTCCGCAGGAGCAATCACCGAGCGGCCAAGGTTATCACTGGAATTCAAATGCCGAGACCTATTACCTCATCGGTGAAGCAATGGGTGAAGCAATGAAGCGGCTTCTCGCGACGAAGTGATGCAAATAAGTCACCACGAGATCTGCATACCATTTGATTGAAGAAGCGATTGAACCGATGACCGACACCAAAGCCGATGTGGCACTCCTCACCGAGCAGCGGTACACGGCTGCCGTTGCTGCCGACGGAGATTGGTATCTGGACAACATCCTGCGCGATGACCAGTTGTTGCAAGCGGCCTTAGCAGGTCACGGCATCTCGTCAGTGCGGGTCGATTGGGCCAACCCCGAAGTCGATTGGTCGCGATTCCGCTGCGCGGTCTTTCGCACGACGTGGGACTACTTCGAGCGACGCCACGAATTCACGGCGTGGCTGAACCGCATCCGCAAGCAAACGCGACTCTGCAATGACGCGGCACTCATCGACTGGAACATGGATAAGCACTACCTCGCCGACCTGGAGGCGAAGGGGATTCCGATCGTGCCGTCGCAGTTCATTGAGCGAGGCAGCACGATCACGCTGCATGAATTCCTCGACGATTCCGGCTGGGATGAAGCCATCATCAAGCCCTGCATTTCCGGAGCGGCCCGTCACACGTATCGCCTCAATCGCTCGAGCGCCGCTGCACTGGAGCCTGTGGTGAAGCAATTGCTGACCGACGAATCGCTCATCCTGCAACCGTTCCTACACAGCGTGATGAGTCACGGCGAAGACACGCTCATGCTCTTCAACCGCCGCTTCACCCACGCGGTGAAGAAAATTCCCAAGACCGGCGACTTCCGCGTCCAGGACGACCGCGGAGGAACGGTGCATTAGCATGAACCGACGGACGAACAAATCGAATTCGCCCAACGTGCGATGGCCGCGTGTCCGTCCGCACCAACATACGGTCGAGTGGACCTGGTCCGCGACAATCATGGGAACCTCGCAGTCATGGAGTTGGAATTGATCGAGCCCGAACTCTGGCTGCGAAACCATCCCCCCGCCGCGACCGCATTTGCTGACGCCATTGCCAAGACCGTCTGCGTCTGACCGGCATCGGCGAAACGTGCGAAGGTATGGCAGATTCAGGATGTTTTGTGCGCGGATTCACGGTTCGATGCGATTCTGGGCCAAGAGAGTGCTGGTCGCTGAAACTAGAATGGAGGCCGTGAAATCCGTCATAAGCAAAAGAAGGAACGTCTCGCATGAAGATCGCACGCATCTTTGCTCACCGAGTTGAGCTGCCGTTGGTTGAAGGTTCGTACAAGTGGTCCGGTGGGAAATCGGTGTCGGTGTTCGACAGCACGATCGTCGGGGTCGAGACCGACTGCGGACTCGTCGGCTACGGCGAGGTTTGTCCGCTGGGGCCGTTCTATCTGCCGACGTATGCGGAAGGGGTGCGAGCCGGACTTCGCGAACTCGGTCCGCATTTGATTGGCTTTGATCCGCGTGAGTTGGCGAAGTTGAATCAGCGGATGGACGCGGCGCTGAAGGGGCATCCGTATGTGAAAACGGGAATCGATATCGCGTGCTGGGACATTCTCGGCAAGGCGACGGGGTTGCCGGTTTGTGTGTTGATGGGGGGGGCGCTTCGGCGAGAGCGTGCGGCTGTATCGAGCAATCTCGCAGCAGGCTCCCGATGAGATGGCGAAGAACGTGCAAGGCTACCGCGAACAGGGCTACACGCGGTTTCAATTGAAAGTCGGCGGCGATCCCGACACCGATATCGAACGGATTCGCGCCGTGCGAGCGATGCTGTTGCCAACCGACCGGCTCGTCGCCGACGCCAACACCGGCTGGACTCAGCACGAGGCGATGCGCGTTGTCCGAGCCGTGCGGGACGTTGACGTTTACATCGAACAACCCTGTCTGACTTACGAGGAATGCCTCGCGGTGCGGCGCAACACGAGCCATCCATTTGTGCTCGATGAGAACATCGACTCGCTCGACATGCTGCTGCGTGGCAAAGCCGATCTGGCAATGGACGTCGTCAATCTGAAGATCAGCAAACTCGGCGGGCTGACGAAGACGAAGCAGGCCCGCGACCTGTGCGTCTCGATGGGAATTGCCATGACGCTCGAAGACAGTTGGGGCGGCGACATCACGACGGCGGCGATCGCGCATCTGGCTCACAGCACGCCCGAAGAGTTCCGCTTCACGAGCACCGACTTCAACAGCTACGTCACCGTCAGCACGGCGGCCGGAGCACCTCAACGCGAGAATGGCTTCATGTCCGCCAGCAGAGATCCGGGACTGGGAGTCACGCCGCGAATGGACGTCCTCGGCAAACGTGTCGTCGAGGTGATTTGAGCATCGTCGCTACGCGAGTCGGCCCGCCGCTCGCCAAAGATCCGAGCGTGTGAAAGAAATGTGCGACTGGACGCCGTACTCACCATTCGCTGTCTCTCTTCATTCGCTGTCGATTGTTTTGACAGCGAATGAAGAGAGGCAGCGAATGAGGAGAAATTGATGTGACAATCCGAAAACCCTTTGGCGAGGAAACGCGATGAACTCAAACATTTTTCAGGGCTGTGTCCCAGCGCTGATGACGCCGTGCCTAGAGCAGTTCCATCGGAGGTCTAGCGCGATCTTGGTAAGCCCGGTAGATTAGGGGTCATCTTAAGGAGGAGGTTTCATGGATCCCTACA
>JAYUFI010000639.1:0-1687 GCA_043738805.1 Planctomycetaceae bacterium
CTTTTTCGCACCAGTCTCGATATTGCTGCATCGCGTCAAACACTCGCGAAGGCGCTTCATCGAGCACTGGTTTCACCGTGTGGATGAACCCGTAATGCACTCGAATCGGCAATGGCCGATGAGCCATCGCTTCGAACTCGGCAATCCATTCGCGACGCTCGACTTCAGTGACGTTTGCAAGTTCACCCACCGCACTCATCTCAATTCCCCTTCGGTGCCGCCGTTCGTTCTGCCTTGTTCAGCGCTTCAGAAATCTTCTTCGCATCGCCTGCGAGTGGGCTTTCCGGGTAGTCACCGATGAGTTGGTCGAAGCGTTTGCGAGCTTCGGCCTTGCGGTCCATGCGGTAGAGGCAGCGGCCATAGTTGAACAGAATCACGTCGAGGAACTTCGCGTCGGGATGGTTTTCGAGCACCGTCTCGAAGATGTCCACGGCACGAGCGTAGTCCTTCTGGCGGTAGTAGTAATTCGCCATCTGCGCGACCGCCTCGCCGACGCGGCCGCTTTCGGGGAAGTTGTCGAAGACCTTTTTGTATTCCTGAAACGCTCGGTCAAAGAGTTGCGCTTTGCCCGCTTCGTTTGGCTGCTGATCGGCCATCTTGTCGTAGCACTGAGCGATGCCGAACTGAGCCTCACCTCGAAGCTGACTGGTCTGCATTTGAACCAACCGCTGATAGACGCCAATCGCGCGATTGAAATTGTTCTGCTTCAAGGCGACGTCTGCGAGTTGCAGCAAAGCGTCATCGACAAAACCGCTGTTAGGGAAGTCGCGCTGTAATCGCTCGGCCATTGCGGCAGCGAGTTCGAGCTTGTCCATTTGGTAGTAAATCTGCCACAGCTCAACGTAGGTCTCTTCGAGCAATTTGCCGCCGAGTTTTTGTGCTTCGGCCATGATCTCTTCGCAGAGGTCAAGAGCCTGCTCGTACTTGGCGTCGGCGTTTTTCTTCAGGCCGAATTCTTTGTAGCGATTGCCGATGTTGGTCAGGGCGTGAGCCGTTTTGAGTTGCGTTTGCACGCGCAACTCGCGGTCAGAAATCATCGCCTTCGTGACACGGACGCCGCCGAGATTTCCTTCGATGCACTTCGCGTCGAATGTCGCCGTGCGAACTTCGAGTCCCGTGTTTTTCTGGTCGATATAACTGACTCGCACGACATCGCCCGGCAATGCTTGCAATGTGTCGTCGGTCGAAACAACTTCGTCTGCCTTCACGAGCGGCAACGTGATCCGAAACACGCCGCTATGAATGGAGTGGTCTTCTACCGCCGGTTTCGTCGAATTATTGGCTGCCGATGTCGCAGTCGGCTTTGCTTCTGGTTTCGTTTCGGTCTTCGACGGTGGAGCTCCCGCTGTTGTGTTGATTCCTGTGTCTGCTGGAATCGCGGCAGACGTCTTCTTGTCTTCAGCACCTTCATCATCAACGGGCTTCTTGCCGAGCGACGTATCGACCTTCACTTCCGTCAGCGTCACGGCGACTTTATCGACCTTCTTGAATCGCTCGATCTTCGGCTCGCCATCATCATCAGTTGCGACTGCCTTTCCGTCTTTCTTGGCCGTGATGAGTTCGTTTTCGATTTCCTCGTCAGTCTTCGGACGCACCACTTCGATCACGGCCTGAATTGTGTCAGCAGCATCGGTGAGATCGCGGTCGGCGTCGATGATTTGCACGTTGACTGACTTGCCCAGCACCA
>JAYUFI010000640.1:0-1683 GCA_043738805.1 Planctomycetaceae bacterium
TGAGAAGCGACCGGAGGACTCACCATGAAACTCGGACTCATCAATTCCGCGTGGGCTCAGGCCGGTCGTGAAACGGCGTGGGGCATTCGCAAGACGAAAGAACTCGGCTTTGATTCGATCGACATCTTCACCGACCCGCTCGACATTGATGTCCGCGAGCGAAAGCTCATCAAACGGGAGTGCGATCAAGTTGGGTTGCCCATCGTGTCGATTTGCTGCGTGGCCGTCGGCCTCATTGACTTCAATCCCAGCGTGCAACGGTTTCATGTTGATCGTGTGAAGCAGTATCTCGACCTGGCGTATGAACTCGAAGCGGAGAATGTGCTGCTGGTCCTCGGCGAGTACATCTGGAATCGCGAAGTCATTTCTCCCGCCGAACAGTGGGCGACCGGAGTACGGACTTGCCGGCAACTGGCAGAGTACGCCGAGATGCTCGGCGTGCAGATCGCTCTGGAGTTGGAACCGTTTCCGCTGTCGCTGCTCAATGACGTCGAACGCATGGTCCGCTTCATCGACGACGTCAACCACCCGGCTCTGCAAGCGAACATCGACGTGTCGCACTTGTGTCTCGCGAAGGTCGCTCCGGAAGAACTGCGCCGTCTGAAGGGCAAAGCGATTCACGTTCATATCTCCGACTGCGACGGCAAAGTTCACGGCGATCTCCCTCCCGGCCGCGGTGTCGTTGACTTCGTGCCGTACCTGCGCGAGATCAAATCGCTCGGCCTCGAAGGGGCGATCTCGATCGAATTGGAATACTCACCCGATCCCGCGCGGATCGAGGACTGGGTGCGCGAAGCATATTCTGCGACGGATCGGCTGATGCGGGAAGTTGGGTTGCGAGGTTGACAACTCGGAGGGTGGGCACTCTTGCCCGTCCATCCTCGTCGCACAAGATGTCGGGCGGGTAGGAGTGCCCATTTTCCATTGAACGCGAGATGGCTCACCGCGACACAAGGGGAATTCATGAATCCCCAATTACCATTCTCGCGTCGCGAGTTGTTGGGTCGCTGTGGAACAAGTTTCTGTTTTGGCAGACGGCGCGGCACCATATCGACGACATAGCGATCATCCGCTCGATGTCTGCCGACGTGACGTACCGCGATGCCGACCGCGACTTCCGCCTGACCGACGTGCATGGGCGAGTTATCAACGAGTTGACTGCGTCGCCATTGAATTCGGACGACCTCATTGGAAACTCGTCACGAGTTTGGCAAACTGTGGGCCCACTTCGAGGTTCTCTTCCACCTTTCATTGATTGAGATCAAGCGATGGTTCTAATTCGCGTGTTGCTCGCCGACGATCACAGGATGATGCGTGCTGGTTTGCAGCGGTTGATTGGTGACTTCGAGGGATTTGAAGTCGTGGGCGAGGCGAGCAACGGCCATGAAACGTTGCAGCAAGTGGAGCGGCACAATCCCCGCGTCGTGCTGTTGGATGTGCTCATGCCTGGGCTCAATGGACTCGATGCCGTGATTCGGATTCGGCACAGTTTTCCGGATGTGCGAATCCTGATTTTGTCGATGCACTCGGCGGAAGAATACGTCTTACAAGCGATGCGAAACGGGGCTCATGGCTATCTCGTCAAAAGCGACTCGCCCACGGAGCTTGAGTTGGCGCTGCGAGCCGTCGCGGCAGGGGAAACGTATCTCAGTTCCGCCGTTTCGAAGCATGTGATCTCAGGTT
>JAYUFI010000641.1:0-11951 GCA_043738805.1 Planctomycetaceae bacterium
CTTACGCGGAGCGAAAGACGACAAAGTGAGTACCATTGGGCGAACGCTCCAGGTCGCTCCGAATTCACAGTCACTTGAAGCATTCGCCCTCGCTCACGCTTCCGGTTAGTTTCTCGCTCCGCAAGAGTCGTATTTGCCGATACGATGCCGCCGCAATTTTGACTTCGCTCTCTGATGAGGTTCACACGCCAAAATGATTTGCGTCAGCATTGGCCGCACACGCCACAAGATGATGGTTCTGGAGCATCAGAACTTGGCCCAACGCGGGGCGGAGTTGGTGGAACTCCGGCTGGACTATTTAAGTCACGTTCCCGATTTGGCGCGGCTCATCAAAGATCGTCCGACGCCGATCATCGTGACGATTCGTCGCGGTGAAGATAAAGGGCGTTGGCGCGGTGACGAGCAACAGCGTTTGACGCTGCTGCGACAGGCGATCGTGCAAGGAGTTGAGTACGTCGATCTGGAAATGGATATCGCCACGCAGATTCGCCGCTACGGCCCGACCAAGCGAATCATCAGCTATCACAACTTCAGCGAAACGCCGTTGGACTTGGCCGACATTCATGCTCGGATGACGAAGCTTGATCCGGACATCATCAAGATCGTGACGATGGCCAATGCTCCCAGCGACATGGTGCGCATGTTGCAACTCGTGAAACAGAGCAGCGTCCCGACAGTTGGCTTCTGCATGGGCGAACTGGGCTTGGCCAGCCGAGTTCTCTGCGGCAAGTACGGCAGTCCGTTGACATATTCCACGTTTAGCAAAGACCGCGAACTGGCTCCCGGACAGTTGTCGTTCGACGAGATGAAAGACCTTTATCACTACGACAAGATCAACGCCGACACCCAAGTCTTCGGTGTGCTCGGCGATCCGCTGGCACACAGCCTGAGTCCGCTGATTCATAACTCAGCGTTCGAGCATCTGGGTTTGAACGCGGTCTATGTCCCGTTTCGAATTCCGAAAGACAAATTGCAAACGACGCTGCGCGATTTTGAGTCGCTCGATATTCGTGGCTTCAGCGTCACGATTCCGCACAAAGAAGAAGTCCTTCAAACTGGCCCGATCGTCGATGAGTCGGTGCAGTCGATCGGCGCGGCGAACACGTTGTGGCGTGACACGGGCGGTGAGTGGCGGGCAACAAACACCGATTATCTCGCGGCATTGGAGTCGATGTCGCTGGGATTAGGCGAAGACCCCGATCATCACTTTGTGCTCGCGGGACGAAAGGTGTTGATGCTCGGTGCCGGCGGCGTGGCGAAGGCGATCGGTGCGGGCGTCGTCAAGAACGGTGGCATCTTGGTGATTGCGAGTCGCAGTCATTCGCGGGCGAAAGAACTCGCTGAACGGCTCGGCTGTCAGCACGTCTTGTGGGAGAACCGAGGGGCTCAATACGCCGACGTACTTGTGAATTGCACGCCAGTCGGGATGCACCCGAATGTCGAAGAGACGCCGTTCGCGGACAACTGGATGCGGGAAGGGATGCTCGTCTTCGACACGATTTACAACCCGGAAAACACAATGCTACTCAAACAAGCGAAGCAACGTGACTGCCGCACGGTGTCGGGCCTGGAAATGTTTATTCGACAGGCCGCCGCGCAGTTTGTTTTGTTTACCGGACAGGAAGCGCCGATCGAGCACATGCGCGAAGTTCTGCGTCGGGAACTGTCGCCGGTGCGGTTGAATCCGTAGGGCGTCAAAGCCGTATTGTGGCGCGACGTTCCGCGTCGTGAATCGCGATGCGGAGCGTCGTGCCACAATCTCGCAGAAACAACATCACCCTCAGTTGAGAAAACTAAAAATCGCAATGGTGATCACGTTGATTGGCTACCGAGGCACCGGCAAGAGCACGCTCGCGGCTCCGTTGGCTCGGCGGCTGGGCTGGGATTGGCTGGATGCCGATGTCGAACTCGAACGTCGAGCCGGTCGCTCGATCAAGCAAATTTTCGACACCGATGGTGAGCCAGAATTTCGGCGGCTGGAACGTGAGTTGATGGCCGAGTTGTTGCAACAAGATCGCTTGGTCGTGGCGGCGGGAGGGGGAGCGATCCTCAACGAGGCAACCCGACGCGATCTGAAAACTTCCGGGCCGGTGATCTGGTTACAAGCGTCTGCCGACATCGTTGAGCGGCGGTTGGCGACAGACCCGACAACCGGTCAGCGCCGACCGAATCTCACCGCAGCCGGTGGTCGAGAAGAGATCGAACGCTTACTGACAATTCGCGAGCCGTTGTATCACGGGTGCTCGACAATCATCGTCGCTGCGGATTCCGCTGCGCCGGAACACCTGGCTGATGAGGTCTTTCCACAACTGCTGAAACAGTTGCCGCCAGAATTACTCAGTGAATCTCAGCGATTCAGCGGGAGGTCGGAGTGATTCCTTACGATCTTCCACCGCTAGTCATGGCGGTCTGGCTATTTATTTACGGAGCGGTGCTGGGCAGCTTCTTGACCGTCTGTGTGCATCGCTTGCCGCAGCATGACAGTGTTTGGGCCGCGTGGCGGTCGTTGGGAAATAGCCCGTCGCATTGTGATCGTTGTCGGCAACGACTGCTGATGCGCGACAACGTGCCGATCTTTGGCTGGTTGAAGCTGCGCGGTCGCTGCCGCTTCTGCAAACGAGGCATCCCCGGAAAATATCCGTTGATCGAACTGGCGAACGGCCTGTTGTTTGTTTTGGTCTACATGTTGGAAGTCCCGATCAATCGGTTCGCACCGTTCACGGAAAGTTGCCTCGCTTGCTCGATCGGGCCGGCCGATTTGGCAAATGGACTTGGCTTGCCGCCGATCGCACTCGTCAATTGGCGATTCGTGTATCACTTGGTGTTGTTCGAGGCGCTCTTTGTCGCGTCGCTCATTGACTGGGATTTGATGATCATTCCCGATTCGGTGACGCTCCCGCCGATGCTCGTCGGTGTGACGGGAGCCGCGTTGTTCGGGAAGTTCTGGTTGGTGCCAGTCTGGTTTCAAGATCCGAGCGTCGCTCGAAAATTCTTCAGCTTCTTACCGACTGTTTGGAATGCCGACTGGTTGATCGTTCGAGTCCCCGGCTGGATCGAACGGCATCCGCATTGGCACGGATTCGCGGTGAGCTTGGCCGGGTTCGTCGTTGGTGGTGGGATCGTGTGGGGCGTCCGCATCGTCGGACAGTTCGCGATGCGGCGCGAGGCGATGGGCTTCGGTGACGTGGTGTTGATGGCGATGGTCGGGAGTTTTACTGGATGGCAGCCGGTTGTCGTCGCGTTCTTCATCGCTCCGCTGTTGGCGTTGGCTTCGGTCGTGGTATCGCGAATCTTTCAGCCGGATCGCGAGATACCTTACGGCCCGTATCTCAGCGTGGCCACGATCATCACGCTGCTCGGCTGGCGCTGGATTTGGCCGCGAGTCGAACTTTATTTTTCCTTTGGACCGGGACTCATCGTCATTGCCTTGGCGATGGCGGGATTACTGATCCCAACGCTGTTCTTGCTACGGTTGATCAAACGCGCGTGCGGTATAGCAGACTATGCGGAGGACGACGACCTCTGCGCCGAATGGACCTCCGCCGATCAGCTTTCGCACTTCGCCGGCGAGACGGTTGATCCTCAACAAGGCCAATGGCGCAAAGAAATCTGGCCCGGCAACGCGACCGGACGCGGGCAATCACACCTCGATCAGTGGCAGCGGCCTGATAGCAGCGGCATGCGTCACCACTGGAATCGAAGAGACAAACCGTAGCCCGGTTTTCCAAACCGGGCGATTGCTGCGCCTGGTGCTTCGTCACTTCTTGAATTTCGGGTTGGGTGGCTGGGGTCGAGCAACGCGAGCCCCCAGCCACCCGAAACTTTGGCTGAGACAAAGCACTGGTTTGGAAAACCGGACTACGAAGAAATGCTGAGGACACGGAGAACACACACGACACGGATTTGATCTCTCTTTTCCGCGTTGCCCGTGTCCAATAGCACCTGCGGCCAAAGTCTCAACCGCTTCACGCATCTAGCGCTGCGATCGGTTGCCCGCTGTTGATAGATCCGCCAACAACACTCAAACGCCGCCGCGAACCTCAACATGGCTCGCCACCCTGCCTCGTTTTTCGTGATAGCGATGCAACGCTGTTTCGCGTTCGGCCTGCGTCTGCTTGAAGACGTATCGCAACAGCCGTTCTTGAGCTGGCGAGAATTCTTGATTGCGCCGTTCGGTGACAGCGCGAGCGGTTCGCAATCCAGTTTCGAGATCAATCTGATCATCGAGCGTGCCGTGCCAAATGCGGCAGAATGAGGGGACATGCTTCGGCATCAACTCACCGCCGGGAAGCAACATACACATCACGCCGATCGACGAACCGGTGTTGAACAACGTCGAGAGCGCGGCCTTCGTGTGATCGCCGATGAAGCTGCCGACTTTCGTGCTGCCCGTGTTGATTGAATAACCTTCGAGCGGCACGCTGACGTTTGAGTAATCGTTCTTCAGATCGCTGTTGGTCGTGAGTGCTCCAAGATTGACCCACGGACAAACATAGCTGTGGCCGAGAAACCCGTCGTGATACTTATTCGCGAATCCATGCATGATCGACGCTTCGACTTCTCCACCGACTCGACAGACTGGCCCAATCGTCGTCCCTTCGCGAATATTCGCTCGAAACAGTTGCGAGCCGTATCCAACATGACACGGACCTTCCAGCCGCGTGAATGGTTGAATGACGACGTTCGCTTCAATCGTGATCGGCCCCAGCCGAGCGTCCAACACCACGAACGGATCAAGCCGAGCGGTCGGATCGATTTCGATTTGATCCATGTCGCCGACGACCGCCACGTTCGCACCCAACGAATGCTGCCCGCGAGGCCACGTTTTTCGCACGCTTCCCAATCGTTGAAGCTGAAAATCAATCCGCAATTGATCGGCGTTATGCAGCACGAAATCCCAAGGCCGAGCCGCCATCCGACCGCTAGTGTTGATCAACTTCCTCGTGCGAGCGATCGCGACGAGTCCCTCTTCGATGCGATCATCCGACAACAAGGCGACTTCATCAGGATGTAACCGCAGCCACGCGAGCGATTGATCAATCACGCCCGCTTCATCGAGTCCAACGTGTTGGAGCCGCCGCACTGCCTCAACATCCGGCAACCATCGCGAATTGACCAACAGCGTCGGCTCGGTACTGAGCCACGTGAAGTCATTGAGGTGCGCTTCCGGCTGAGCCTCTTGATAAGTCTCGACCAGAAACGGACGAACGAACGCGCCCCAGTCCGATACCGACAAACTTCGCAGCAAACGTTCGCGCAACGAAAACTGTCCGCAAAGCAGTTCACACACCGGACGCATCCACGCAATCGGAGCAAATCCGGTCGCCGCTTGGTCCTCAAAAAACGCGAGGCGCATACGGTCGCCTTAAACGAGGGAGAGATCACAAACCAACCAGCCTTGGAAGGGGGCGGACTTGTAGTCATCATGGCCAAACGCGCGAAGACCGGTTGGATGGTCGATTTACTGTTGGAGGTTGTTGTTCTTGTTTATCCGTAGTCCGGCTTTGCCATCCGCGGGAAGTCTGAATTTCGGAAACTTCCTGCGGATGGCAAAGCCGAACTACGGATGAAGAACTCCAGCGTCTGATCCGCACCAGTTTTCTCTGCGAATACCGAGCAGCCCTCACTCTCACTTCGAGTGAGCAAGTTCGATGGCTTCTCTATTCCAGGCCGAACATGAATTTTGAAGACCTGCCCGCAGATCGTTCTCAACGTCTGTTTGCGTTGATTCCCGCTGCGGGGCGAAGTCGGCGGATGGGGTCGCCGAAACTGTTGCTCCCGTGGAGCGGCACGACGGTCATCGAGCAATTGTTGACCGCGTTGGCTCGTCCGGAGATCGTTGCCGTGTGCGTTGTCGTGCGGCCTGATGATGTTGAGTTGCAATCGGTCTTGAGCCGAACAACAGCAATCATTGTCGCCCCCGACCACGATCCACCGAACATGCGTGACAGCGTCGAACTCGGCTTAAAGGCGATCCGCGAGCAGTTCCGTCCCGCTGCCGATGACGGCTGGGTGCTCATCCCTGCCGACCACCCGCTGATCGAACCCGAAGTACTCGACGGCCTGTTGATTCGTTGGTCGCAAGGTGACTGCCACGCACTCGTCCCCAAATTCGGCGAACGTCGCGGCCACCCCACGTTCTTGCGCTGGTCATTGGCTGAACAAGTCGAACAACTCCCTCACGACGTCGGCATCAACACTCTGCTGCGGTCTTCGCCCGACCTCGTCACTGAATGGCCCACTGACCGAGAATCGGTCCTCGCCGATTTGGATACGTCCGAAGATTATGCCTACTGGCAGCAACGGTTGACGTGATTTAACAGTTGATGGAATCGTCGACCTTTTTGATCGCGAGGTAATCACCGAGGTCGATTACGCCATGTCTGTTCGCGCAAGACGTCGCGTTCGTAAGTCCTCATTGTTTCCGTCGCAGCATTCCACTCGTCGGACGAGATGCTATCAAGAGCTTCCAGGAGTTTGGTGGCAGAGGCGACCGCGCGGAGCGAGGTCGATTGTGTAACGGTTGTGTGCAAGTCGTAGTCCGCTTGGTTCCGTTCACGTCGCAGTGCTCCAAGATCAGAGCCAACAGAAACCAATTTTGCCACTTTCGAGTTTTCCAGTCGTCGCCACAGAAATGCGTGAGCCAAATCGGCGCGCGGCACAGAAAGGCCCAAGCTCGCAAGCACTGAACGACACTCATGGAACGTCGCGTAATACGCACGACTAACAGCGCAGCGCCATTCCGCTTCTATGCGACCACGACTCCAATCATCTGCCAACGCTAAGAAATCTCGTGCAGAAATCATCCGTTGTATTCCATGCCAATCCGAAAGATGTGAGCCAATGGTGCGGGACAAACCTCAAACAACTGCTCATGCCAACGCCAGCGAACGTCGACGGCCTCGTCCACATCAGCAAAACGATCGCGTACGACGATTGCCAAATGGCGATCATTGGCGATCTCCGGGTCATCGTCGATTTCGATGCGGTACGGACAGTCGGGAAAGACTCGCTGAGTCATCGCGATGACGTCGGGCAATTGAGCGCTGACTCCCAACTCGATCGCGACCTCGGCGATCTCTGGCGGAATTTCTAAAGTCGGAAAAAAAGTAGTGGCGGACATCATCGGCTCCTGAGTGTGGGCCGTGAGATATCACGTCATCGGAAATACGAACAGAGCGATTCCGTTTTTTGTAACCCGCAGCGTGAGCGAGGGCGGACATTTCACGTCGCGCTAGAACCAGAGCGCTTGCAAAACGTTCGCCCTCGCTCGCACTGCGGGTTACGAATTTGCATCGACGAAGACCGGCTTTGAGGCGTCTAGTCCGAACGCCGCCACTCCCGCGAAGACAAACGCGATCAGGCCGAGCCAGAAGAGATTGTTCCATTCGGCGACAGTCGGGTTCTCGCCCAACAGATAGTTGTAGAGCAGCGGGCCAAACGCGGCACCGAGGTTGCCCCACATGTTGCCCCAGCCGAGGACCGATCCGACATACTTGCCTCCGGCATCTTGCGCGTAAGCCCAAAAGGCCGACTGGCCGAGATCCACCGAGAAGTAAATCAGACAGAACGCCGCCGTGAATGCCCACGGAGAATTGAACGTTGAGCCGACCGGTTGACTCGCGAAGTACAGACACATGCCGTAACCGCTCGCCGCCATGAACCGCGTGATGATCGGCGGCAAGCTGCGGCTCCACTTCAAACCGATACGCGGCAGCAGCCAATCGACCCAACGGCCTCCCAAGAAGCCACCGACCATGCCGATCAGGTTCGGCATCATCACGAGGAAGCTGCGTTCGAGAATCGGAACGTTGTGCATCTCGATGAAGTACCGCGACAGCCACGTCACCAAGAAGACCCAGCCGACGTTCGTTCCGATCTGATTTGCACAGTTGCACCACAAACTGAAATTGGTCAGCAGTGGCATGATCGGCAAGCGTCCCGCCTTGTTCGTCGAGGTCGAAGCCGTTGCCAACCGCCCGGCTTCGATCACTTTGCGTTCGGCCTCGTTGACCCGTGAGTGCTGATCGGGCCGCTCGCGAAACACCAACCAAATCGCCACAGCTACGATCACGCCCGACAGACCATAAACGATCATCACCGGTCGCCAGCCACGTCCATAAAGCTTCCGAATCTCGCCAGGAAAGGCCGCTTCAATCAACAGCCGATTGAACCTTCGCAGCTCGTCCTTCGAGAGTTGCTGGCCATCTTTAGACCTCTTCGCATAGCCAATTCCTTCGCGTGGCAGATTGACTTTCGCAAACGCGGCTTCGTCGAACAGATCGTTGCGATCGAGCAATTGGTTGAGTGCGGCAAACGATGACTTGCCAGCATCGACAACCGCAATGACCCGCTTCGTGGCATCGCTCAGCTTTTGATCGGGACCAACTTTCTCAGTGAGCTTGCTGTCGAGTTTTTGGGCATTCAGAACATCGGCCTCACTGAACTCCACCGGCGTCCCCACCGGCACGAAGAGGACCATTAAGAACGCAGTCAAGATCGGAGCCATCGCGCCACCCATGCGACCGCCGAGTCCAACCCACGCGCTGGCGGTCGCTCGTTTGGAAAGCGGGATCCAACGGCTGATGACTCCGCCCGAAGTCGGATACGCGCCCGCTTGAGTGATGCCGCACATCAGTCTCGCGAACAGCAGCATCGCGAAGCCCGCGACTAATCCCATCTGAGCCGTGAACAATGACCACGCCACGACGTAGATCGACAGCATCAACCGCGCGCCAAATCGATCTGACAGCCAACCAGCCGGAACCTGAGACAGGGCATACGACCAAAAGAAGACGCTCAGAAACCAGCTCATCTGAGTCTGTGACAGCCCCAGGTCTTCCTTGATGTAGTCGCCGGCAAACGAGACGCAGAAACGGTCGAGATACAGCAGCACTGACATCAGGGTCAATAACAAAATAATCCAATGCCGAACACCCGTGGGTCGCGGAGCCGCATCGAGCGGGACGTGTGTGGGCTCCGACAGCGTTAGGTCCGACATGGGCGGCTCCTGAAGTTGGAATTCCGCCTTGGGGCGTCATGCGGCGAAGTACTCATCAATGCGATGAGACTGCCCCTGCATCGAGTCCGTCTGCTTCTCGGCAGGCCGAAGCGAGAACCCCAACGTGACGCACACACTAGAAATAGAAAACGCTGTGAGCAACCACGAGTCACTCACAGCGTTTCAGGTTTGCCGAGTTTGCAGTTGCGGGCCAACGCCTGCCACCACGGCGAGGGAATGTATTGGCAGTTCGTGTGCCGACTCGCAAAAGATTTTCAAAAACGATTCAAGACTCAGTAAACACAGCGTTTTGTGAATGTGTTTGATTTTGCAAACGAGACGCCGACATCGAGCCGACTGTGGCACTCTGCAACACCTGCGACATTTTGCTTCGCTCACCGCAGCGTGTTGCAACACGCCACGGTCGCCTTGTTCTGTCGTCGCAATTCGAGTGCAATGCGCCGCCCATGTAATCCGCAGCGTGAGCGAGGGCAAACACTCAGCCGGCTCCCGGAATTTGTAAGTGATCAACCAGAGCGTCCGGAGCTTTGCGAGACTCAGACAATTTCTCCGTGTCTTCCGTGCTATCCGTGTCCAACATTTTAGGCCGTGATGGGAATTGGACACGGCCAGCACGGAGGACACGGAAGCAAACCGTGAAGCCCCCTCTCTGGTGATTCACTATTTCCGAACTGCGGCACGCAGTGTGGCAGTTTCACGTCCACTCTTTGCAAACTCTCCCGCTATGACCAAACCGATTCCCTCCATGACCGTTCCCAACTTCGTCAAAGCCAAGTCCGAAGGACGCAAGCTCGCGGTGTTGACCGCTTACGACTTTTTATGGGCGGGGCTATTCGATCAAGCTGGGGTCGATGCGATTCTCGTAGGAGACAGTTTGGGCATGGTCGTGCAAGGTCACTCGACCACATTGCCGGTCACGCTTGATGAGATTATCTATCACGCGAAGACGGTCATGCGAGCGGTCAAGCAGGCGTTGGTGATTGTCGACATGCCGTTCCTCTCGTTTCAGGTCAGCCCGGCTCAAGCGATCGAAAACGCGGGCCGCATTCTGAAAGAGACCGGTGCTGCCGCTGTGAAATTGGAAGGGGGCCAGAACCAAGCGCGCACAATCACCGCGTTGGCCGAGGCGGACATTCCAGTGATGGCTCACGTCGGCCTGAAACCGCAGTCCGTTCACAAGTTGGGCGGCATGAAGGTGCAGCGTGACGAACAGCGTTTGTTAGCCGACGCGCGAGCCGCTCAGCAGGCCGGAGCGTTTGCGATCGTGCTCGAACTGATCCCGCGCCAGATCGCAGCCGAAATCACTCGCGAACTGTCGATCCCGACTATCGGCATCGGAGCCGGTCCCGACTGCGACGGCCAAGTGCTCGTGAACTGCGACATGCTCGGCCTGACCGACGGCTTTCACCCAAAGTTCGTCAAACGCTTCGCCGAACTCCGCACCGAGGCAACTCGCGCCGTGCAGCAGTACGTGACTGAAGTAAGATCGGGAGCGTTCCCCACTGATGAGCAGAGCCATCACTAGCGTTGACGACAAACCTTTTCATCCGTAGTCCAGCCTTGCCATCTACGGGCAAAATGGAATTCAGAAAACTGACTGCGGATGGCACAGCCGGACCACGGATGAAGAAAACCAACAAGGTGCCTGATGCGACGAAGTGAATTGTTAGTCGTACTTCTGTCTGTAGTCTTCGTGTCATGGAGCGCCAAGGTCGCGCGCGCGTTAGAAGATGCTCCGACAACTCCCGCGAAATTAGCGACGCCAGCCAAGCCCGCGCCGTCGAAAGGGGACATCGAGCAGTGGATCACGGACCTCAATGCGTCTGAATTCATCAAACGTGAAGAGGCGACTCGGCAGTTGATCGATGCGGGGATGATCGTCATTGAGCCGTTGATCGAAGCCTCGAAGTCGAGCGGCCTCGAAGTCTCGGTGCGCATCACGGCGATCTTGCGAGCGTGGTTCACATCGGGACGTGAAGAGTTGGTCGAGACCGCTGAGACCGCACTCGAACAGTTGAGGGAATCAAAGAACCGATCTGTTGCCAATCGAGCGGACGCGGTACTCAATCAATACGCGCTGACGATTCGCCAAGACCGCGCGCTCGCTCAGATCAAGAAGCTCGGCGGAACCATCAAGTCATCCGAGAGCGTGACGCGGCAGCCTTTTGCTCCGAACGATCCCGAAGCATTTTTCGTCATCTTGGGACTCGACTGGCGCGGCGGCGACGAGGGCTTGAAGCACATTCGCCGACTGCCAAGTCTCACGACGATGTACCTGATTCAACATCCCAAGACGCAAAAGATTTTGACTCCGAATGTTTCCGTCGAAGCGATCGCCGAGCTGCAAAAGGCGATGCCACAATTAGCGATCGTGCCGCGCGGCCCGGCCTATTTGGGAATCAGTCCGCGAGAACGCTTTGGTGCCAATGGGTGTGTGATCGGGATCGTGCAGCTCAACACTCCCGCCGCGAAAGCCAAGTTGGTTCCCGGCGATGTCATCACTTCGTTTGACGGTAAGCCGGTCACGGACTTCGACGGACTGATTAAGTTCATCGCAGAAAGAAGTCCAGGGGATGTCGTGACTCTCGAAATCCTGCGCGGTGATGAGAGCGACTTGAATACTCTGGAACGTCTGCGATCGCTCAAAGAACCCAACCCCGCCAAAGAGGCGATCGAAGAGCTGCGTAAGCGGCTGACGAAAGAAGTCAAGGTCACACTCGAAGGCTGGAAGTAGCACAGTTTTTCAAACCGTGCGCGTCGCCGACACTGTGCGTCGTCAATGCCGTGCAATCACACGGTTTGGAAAACCGTACTACAGAAGCTACGCCAAAATCTCGCGCACAACATTCCCGGCCACATCAGTCAGCCGCTCATCGCGACCGTTGTGGAAGAACGTCAGCCGCTCATGATCGAAGCCAAGCAAATGCAA
>JAYUFI010000642.1:0-4510 GCA_043738805.1 Planctomycetaceae bacterium
CCGGCGTCGAACAGATCGGTGTCCACTGCCGGTTCATCGAGTTCCAGTTTGTCGGCGATCAGATGAGCGATTTGATTTTGAACAATAGCGCGGTCGAGCATGATGCTTCCTTTTCGTTTCAGAAGACTCGCATTGAAAACATTTCCGGTGGGCCGGAACGCGCTAGCGTCCGGTTCGGCGGAATCATCGAGAACCGGACACTAGCGCGTTCCGCCCTAATTCGTGATTCATGCCTAAAGCCAGTGCCATTCGGCTAACACCCTCCGGTTCGCCAACATCAGTTCTCTCTGCGAGTCGATTAACAATCTCGCGGTCAACACGCTGTTGGCCGTCGGTCAAACAATCCTCGAACTCTTCCCGAATCGCAGCCCGGCCTGCGAGGTAAGCCAGTCCATCAAAGCCGATGCGAGCCAAGTCACCAGTCTTGAAAAGACGTTGTCTCAAGATCGGATGTTGCACGAACGTGGAAGCCGTTCGTGCGCGATCGTGCCAGTAGCCAGAACTAAGTCCGACTCCGCCGATGTAAAGCTCACCGATCTCATCGAGAGCCACCGGCTGCAAATCACGATCGAGCACAAACAGGCCGACACCTTCGCACGCGCGACCGATCGGAAGTTGTGCCGCGTCGTTGAGCGAGCCAGCGAGAACCACGAAATAACTGCTCGCAATCGACGCTTCGGGAACACCATAAAGCTGAGTGAACTGCGTCAGTGGCAATCGCTGTCTCAAGTGGTTGAGCGTCGAAGTGAGCGTTGAGTTCGGCAACGCCTCGGCGGCCCAGATCAATCGTTTGAGCGAAGGCAGGTTGCCGTCTGGCACGGCCTCGCTTTGAGCGAGCGAGTTCAATGATGTCGGTGTCGAAATCCACTGAGTGATTTCGTGCGACCGCAAGAACTCGACCAATTCCTGCGACTGCGAACGAGCGGCTGACGGCACGAGATGCAGTTCCGCACCGGCAGCCAACGCACCGAGCACTTCGAGCGAAACCAAATCGGAACGGGGCGGCACATCACCGGCGACGCGATCATGCTCGGTCGTTTGAAAATACTTCAACGCCCAGTCGATACCGTAAATGACGTTCGCGTGCGAGATCATGACGCCGTTGAGTTCACTCGCGTCATTCTGCTCGGCCCCGCTTGAGCGATAACGAATAACGGCCGGCCCCGTCGGTTTGCATTCGTAAACGAGCGGCGTCTTTGACGCGGCCAGCACATCGAGTCCCGTGAAAGATGTTGAGAAGTGCTCGCTGTTCAACGCGATCGCTTCGAGCGTTCCGATCTGCAATCCCGTCGGCAGTTCATGATCCGAGACAACTTCGTTGAGCAACGCCGTCCTCGATCGAGCCGCGATGAGCACTTTCGGTTCGACCGCATTCAGGATGGCTGCGGTTTGTTTGGCGGTGCCGTCTGGATCAATCGGCACGTAAATGCAGTCTGCCTTCAGCACGCCGAGCATCGCAAAGATCGCGTTCGCCGATGACGGAATTAGCACAGCCACTCGATCACCGCCACGACAGCCGCAGACACGCAAGCGGTGAGCGAGTTGATTCGTCAGTTGATCCAACTCGCCGTACGGAATCCGCTCGTTCTTACAAACGACGGCCGTGTGCTGCGGACGTTGGACTGCCTGTCGAGAAACATATTGTTGAATCAACTGAGGCATGGTTGACTCACTGGGTGTTGATCAAGAGTCGGTTGCTCAAGCCGTTGCAGTGCGAGTTCCGGGTTATTCCAAATTTGCAGCGGGCCTTCGCCTTCTAGCAGAGACAAGAAGGCTCGCCCGTTGACGAAGGCGTCGGTGATTTCAGGATCGCGCGAATGCACGATGAGGTACGTACTGCGACGCAGAATCAAGCAGTGACGATCGCTGATCGCCTGCACGAAGCGCGGGACAACTCGCCCCACAACGGCGACTGCGCCTCGTTCCGCGGCGTGATTCAGTAGATGGTCAATGACCTGGCCGGCAGTGTGCGGGTGCGCGACGATCTGCGACACGCGAGCAATTCCGGTCGCGGCCAACTGATAGATGTACCAACCGATCGGCTCGCCGCGAGCATTCCGCAGCAACACCTGCTGACTCGCTCCACCGTTGCGGTACATGAAGTCGAGTCGCGGCCAAACCCAGTCGATCGTCTCGCGGTCATAGATCGGACGGAGATCATCCGCTCGACCAAACTGCGGAAAATATTGCAGGAAGAGTTCGGGAGTCAGCGGTTCTGCTTGTCCCTTTGGAATGGGATTCACTTTGCAAAAGTTCCCTGCCGCGCGGCGCAGCAGATTGTCCGTCAACACGCCGATCGGACGTCCGGCCCACGCCAGCGGTTTGCCTAATCGCGACTTCGACAACACCGACAACGGCAATAATCCGGGACGAATGACCTTCAGCCAATTCAGACCGTACCAAGACGCGACCGTCCCGCCGAGGCTTTGCCAAAGAGTTCGCGAGCTGTCATTCGCGATGTCGGAAAACGACAAATCCTGCGGCCCGTCCATCACCCGCTTGAAGAGTTTCACGCCGAGCATCTTCGACCGATGAGCCGGATCAACGAACAGTTCCGCGCTGATCGCTGCTCGAATTGGTCGATCGCGAAACCGCATTCGACGCAGCACAGTGCCGATCATCCCCATCAACTGGCCGTCTTCACCGACGCTGGCGAGCCCATGAATGTCAGGCTCGGCGTGCGGCGTCTTGAGGAACAGTTGCGGAAACAGTGACTCGATCACCGGCCGCGCGTCTCGCTCGGCGGCCGCGCGATCACTGCTGTCAGAGGCCAGCAATCGCGGAATCAAAGAGACATCATCAGCGGAGAGTGCGCGAATCATGAGGCGGCCTTCGTCGACATCAATGGAAATGAATCCTCAGCCGTAATTCGTGGCCGAGGGCGACAACTCTGGCTCACAAACCGCTGCTCGGTGAACTCTTCCCAAACCAGATCGCCAGTTTTCGTGAAGCG
This sequence comes from Planctomycetaceae bacterium, assembly GCA_043738805.1. Classification (GTDB taxonomy): domain Bacteria; phylum Planctomycetota; class Planctomycetia; order Planctomycetales; family Planctomycetaceae; genus SXKJ01. Next base: position 2,954 of record JAYUFI010000642.1, read on the forward strand.
GCCAGCCGAAATGGCCTGTCTCGTCCGACACGTTGCGAAGCGGCATCAGCGAAATTCGGCAATGTTGGGAATTCGCAACACGCCTTCGGCCTCCAAGATCATCGAAACAACTCCAGCCGATTTGGCCTGCTTGACACCTTACAAACACGCCAATACAAGCTTTGCCCGCGCGGCAGAGCCCGGCTGATGTCCAGAAGGCTCTGCGAAAGCGAAAGGAACTCATGGCGAAGAAACCACTTCCGAAGAAAACTCGGAAACCGGCGGCTCCGGCGAAAGCTGTCAAAGTCTCGAAAAAGTCTCCCGCGGCCTATGAGGCGGAAATCCGTCGGCTCGACCGTGAGATTCTTTCGTTGATCAATCGCCGAGCGGGTTTGACGACGGAGGTCATTCAGTCGCAGCCGGATCTGAAGAAAGCCGTCTTTTCCCCGCTGGCCGATGACGAACTCTTGGCGGGACTGGAATCTTCGAATCCTGGCCCGCTTCCATCGAGTGCCGTTCGTGGTGTTTTTCGGCACATTATTAGCGCGGCACGCCGACAAGTTCGGATCACGCGAGTGGCCTACCTCGGCCCTGCCTATAGCTACACGCATATCGCGGCGATCGAGCGATTTGGTGAATCGGCGGACCTCGTTCCAGTCAGCACAATTGCGGCGGTGTTTGAGGAAGTGAATCGCAGCCACGCGGACTTTGGAATTGTTCCGATCGAAAACAGCACTGATGGGCGGATCGTGGATACGCTCGATATGTTCACGCGGCTGCCGTTACGAATCTGCGGTGAAGTCCAAATTGCCATTCATCACAATCTCCTGGCTCGGTGCCCGCGTGGCCAAATCACGGAAATCTACAGCAAGCCTCAAGCTCTGTCCCAATGCCGAGACTGGCTGAGCAAGAACATGCCGCAAGCTCGGTTGTTGGAAGTCACAAGCACTTCGACGGCTGCGCAGTTGGCACGAGATAAGCCCGGGGCCGCCGCTGTGGCGAGTATGCGTGCAGCGGTTGAATACGACCTGAACGCGGTGGCGGAGTCGATTCAGGACAACAAAAACAACGTGACTCGTTTCGCCATCATTGGTGACGATGAAACCAAGCCGACGGGCAAAGATCGCACGGCTCTGTTGCTTCAGATTCCGCACAAACCAGGATCTCTGGCGGACGCGCTGTCAGCGTTCAAGCGGAACAAGATCAATCTGACTTGGATCGAATCGTTCCCGTTGCGTGGTCCGGAGTCCGGTTATCTGTTCTTCTTGGACTTCGAGGGACATTCGCACGACCCTCGAATCAAGCGAACGTTGGCCGAAATTGAGCGGATCGCAGTTCGGCTCGAAGTTCTTGGTTCGTATCCTCGTAGCGAACCGTTGAACTAAGTGTCGCTGGCGGTCATCATCCGCCCTTCGCCAGAGTTTGGCACCGTTGTCAGTCCGCCTTCTAAAACGGAATTGCGGAGTTCTTGTTTCCGAACATTGGTTTTTGAAGAGGTTGTTTTTCATGCGACAAATTTTGGTCGCGGGTAACTGGAAGATGAATTTGTTAGGTGCGGCAGGCACCTCGCTCGCGGCA
>JAYUFI010000643.1:0-4509 GCA_043738805.1 Planctomycetaceae bacterium
ATCGAGTGATGCCACGCTGACCCCACCGAGCTTGCCTCGGTGGTTCCAGGCTTTTGCACTACGAGTCTCTTCACTCAAAACTTCAATCGACGTAGTGCGGAAGCCTGAAAACCACCGAGACAAGCTCGGTGGGGTCGCTTCGATCAGAGCGAGTGAGACATCAACGACAACGGAGGTGCCGTCATGAACCTCCAAGTAGTTTATTGCAATCATCAGTCGGCCAACTTGACGGTGCGAGAGCGTCTTGCATTTGCCGGAGACAAGTTGGGGCAAGCGTATCAAGCGTTGCTCAAGCAGTTCGGCAGCGCCGAGTTCGTCGTGCTCTCGACGTGCAACCGCGTTGAGGTTTATTCGGCTCAGGAGTCGCCGGAGACCGCGCCGACTCAGCGGCAGATCGCGGAGTTTGTCGCCGAGTTCCATCAAGTCCCGCTCGCGGAATTCTCCGACGAGTTGCTGGCTCAGACCGGTCCCGATGCGGTGCGGCATTTGTTTCAAGTGGCGTCGAGTCTCGACAGCATGGTGCTCGGCGAACCGCAGATCGTGAATCAAGTGAAGGAAGCGTATCAAGCGGCTCAGGATTTCAACGCCTGCGGCCCGCTGACTCACGCGATGTTTCAGGGAGCGATTCGCGTCTCGGCCCGAGTCCGTTCCGAAACGCGGCTGGCCGAAGGTCGAGTTTCGATCGCGAGTGTCGCGGTCGGCGATTTCGGTCGGAGCATCTTCGACCGCTTCGATGATAAGCGAGTCTTGATCCTCGGTGCCGGTGAGATGGCGGAAGAGACGCTGCGGTATCTCTGCGACGAGGGAGTCAAGCAGTTCGTCGTTGTGAACCGTAGTCTGGAGCGTGCTGAGAAACTGGCCGCTCAATTTCCGAACGTCGATGCACGCACGCGAACGTGGGAAGCGCTCGATGAAGAACTCGCATTGGCGGACATGATCGTCAGCACGACGGGAGCGACGCAGCCGGTGGTCGATCTCGCTCGCTTCCGCTCCGTGCGGAAACGATCGGGCGAAAAGCCGGTCTTCATTCTCGATCTGGGAGCCCCGCGCGACTTCGATCCGGCGATTGCGAATCTCGACGACAACGTTTTCTTGTACGACATCGACGCGCTGGAACAAACGTGCGACCGGAATCGCAAGTCGCGTTATCGCGAGATCGAGAAGGCGATGCGCGTCGTTGATGAAGAGACCGAACGCTTCATGCAAGACGTCTATCACATGGCGACCGGCCCGATCGTGAAACGGCTGCGCGAACAATGGCACAACGTCAGCCGCGATGAGCTGCAACGTCTGCGATCAAAGCTCGCGCATCTCTCGGCGGGTGATCTTGAAACGGTCGAACGGAGTATGGAACGGATCGTCAACAAGCTGCTGCATCCACCACTCGAAGCACTGCGCGATGAAGCGAAAGCGGGGACGCCTCACGGCTTGATCGACGCGCTCAAGCAGTTGTTTCATCTCCGCGATTAGCACGACGCGCCAGCGAGTGATCAACGTTTGAACCACTTGCTGGCGCGTCGTGCTGGCTTGAATTGCCGTCAATCAACCGCGAAAGAAGACCAGCGTCACCGCCACGAACGTCGGTAACAGGATCAGTCCCGAATAAATCATGTAGCCGAAGAAGCTCGGCATCTTGACGCCGTTTTCTTCGGCGATCGCTTTGACCATGAAGTTCGGGCCGTTGCCGATGTACGTGTTCGCTCCCATGAAGACCGAGCCGCAGGAGACGGCGGCGAGCAACGCCGGACCGCCGGGTGTGGCGAGCAGGTCTTTCAGATACAAACCTTCGGCGGGGATGTGTTGCTGACCGGCGGCTGTCGCGGCGAAGGTGAGATACGTCGGTGCGTTGTCCAGAAAACTCGAAAGCACGCCTGACGCCCAGAAGTATTGCCACGGTTCGCTCAAGCCGAGCGTCATGCCCAAGACGTGCCGATCACCGTTCCCCCACGCATTGAGGATCTTTAGCGCGGGAGCCATCGTGATGAAGATACCGGCAAACAGAACCGCGACTTCGATGATCGGGCCAAACGAAAAGCGGTTCTTCTCGCGATTCGATTTCGGTGTCATCACGAATCCCAAGATGCTCATCGCCAGCATCGCGACCTCTTTGATCCCTTTGGGCCAAGGCTGACCGCCGTTGAAAATTCCTTGGCCCTCTCCGTAGATCGCCGCGACGACACCGAGCAAGAACAACACATTGCGACGCCCGAGTACTTTCAACGGCGCGTGATGTTGAACCTCTTCTAACAAGGCTCCCGGCTTCGCCAGTTCTTCCTTGTTGAGCACCACTTGATCCCACCAGTTGAAGATAAACAGCAGAATCAGGTTGACCATCAGCCACTGTGGCCACAGCGCCGCCGTCCACAGAAACGGGACGCCGCGTTGAAAGCCCATGAACAACGGCGGATCGCCCAACGGTGTCAGCAATCCGCCGCAGTTGGAGACGATGAAGATAAAGAACAGCACGATGTGTGATTTGCGAGTGCGCGGCGCGTTCGCTCGCAACAGCGGTCGGATCAGCAACACCGACGCGCCCGTCGTGCCGATCAGATTTGCGATGATTGCTCCGAGTCCCATGATTCCCGTGTTGAGCAGCGGCGTTCCGGACAACGATCCTTCCACGACGATGCCGCCGGTGATCACGAACAGAGCGCCGAGCAACAGAATAAACGGGATGTATTCCAGCACTGCTTCGAGCAACACATGCCCGCCCGCCGTGCCGAACGCTGCGAGCAGGTAGACCGCGACCGGCACAGCAAAGATCGCTGCGACGATTCCTTTGTTGCGGTTGTGTTCCCACCAATGTCCCGCAAACAGCGGCAAGAGCGCGATACACAGCAGCGTCCCCGCGAATGGCAACATCGTCCACAAGCCGAGGTCTTTGCCCAGATGCGGATGACCCGCAGCGTGATCAGCAACAGCTTGCGGAAGACCAGCGGGAGACGCAGCGGATGTTTCAGGAGGCGAATGAGACTTATCGGGCTCATGAGACGTGCCTGACCCATTGATGGCCGGAACGTTGTCGGTCTGTTGAATCTCTTGAGCCTGCGTCGTAAGAGCGAGCAGCGACAGAACGGTCATCAATCCCAAGAACACGATTCGCCGGTTTCGGTCGGGCGAATGAAGCGAAAAAGTCGTCATGAATCCTCACTCACAGTGGAGCATTGCCTCGCGATAACACCGACGAGCCTGCGGCCATCGCACGTCCGTATCGGACTATAGACCGATCTGCAAAGGCGAATCAAATCGCTCGCACGAACCGTGTGACCGAACCGGCCTTGCAAAACTGGCTCGATTTCTCTTTCTTACGGTCCTTCGTCCCCCTGCAAAGCAATTGGTACTCGAATTGTTTCGAGGCCATTCCAAGAGGTCAGCGTTACAGCATGAGTGAATCGTCAGCCAAGCGAGTGGTCGTCACCGGTCTGGGCATTGTCAGCCCGTTAGGCATCGGCATTGAGTCGTTTGAAGCCGGACTGAAAGCGGGCCGCAGCGGTATCGCACCGATTTCGCTCATCTCTTACAGCGCGCTCCCCGGCAGCATTGGTGCGGAAGTCAAAGAGTTGACCGACGAGACGGCGAAAGCGAAATGGCTCAAGAGCCAACGTCGGAACCTCAAGGTCATGAGCCGCGATATTCAATTGGGCGTTGCGTCCGCGATCATCGGACTCGAAAATGCGGGACTTAATACAGAACAACTCGACCACGAGCGGATCGGCGTCGAGTTCGGTTCCAATCAGATGTATAGCCCGCCGGAAAATCTCATGGACGGAGCGTTCGCCGCTCGTGGCGATCATCTGGACTTTCGGCTGGAAGAATGGGGACCAAACGGTCTCGCCAAGATGGAGCCGCTGTGGTTACTTCGGTATCTGCCGAACATGCCTTCGTGTCATATCAGCATCTTGGCCGATGCGCGCGGGCCGAGTAACTCGCTCACGCTGGCTGAAGCTTCGGGCAATGCGTCGATCGGCGAAGCGTTGCGGATCATGCGTCGTGGCCAAGCCGACGTGATGATCACTGGAGCGACCGGCACAAAGACCGGTTCGGTCAAAGCCATTCATGCGGCGCTGCAAGTTCCGCTCGCTCATTTTGAAGGAGAGGCTCCGGAAACTTGGAGCCGCCCGTTCGATGCAACTCGCAATGGGCAAGTCTTGGGCGAAGGGGCTTGCACGTTGATTCTCGAAACCGCCGAACATGCTGCGGCTCGCGGTGCGAAAGTTTACGGAACCGTCCTCGGCACCGGCTCTTCGTGCGTCATCGACAAAGAAGGGCGACCGAATACTCGGCAAGCGCTCGTCAACGCGGCTCGTGCGGCGTTCCGCGATGCGGGGCTTACGCCTGCTGACATCGGCCACGTCAATGCGCTCGGCTTGAGTACGCCTTATTCGGATGCTGAAGAGGCCGCCGCGATTCACGAACTCTTCGGTGTGCGCGGCGAGGAAGTTCCCGTCACCGCATTCAAGAGTTATTTCGGAAACTCCGGTGCCGGTTCCGGCCCGCTGGAAATCGCCG
>JAYUFI010000644.1:0-11927 GCA_043738805.1 Planctomycetaceae bacterium
AGTGGACTTCCCCCCGTTTTGCGGGCGTGTAGAGTGCAAGACGAAGAGCGAGAACGATGCGTCAGCGACGTAAATCGCGACGCATCATTCGATGTCCTTGGCGGGGTGTTTGGAATTACTCCGACCGGCAACAGCCGAAGTCGGTTCAAGTTGATAAGTCCATCAAGCCGCAACAGATCATTCGATTTCCTACACCATTCTGGTCACACCAACCGCGCAATCGCAAGCTACGGAAGGCTCGCCTTCGCGTCACAGTCGAGCGTTGCTCCGAAAGCACGTAGACTCCTTCTCGCAGGGTGTCGGGGCGCAAACCACCACGGGTGAAATCTAACTGGAACAGACGGTCGCTGGTATCTTCGTGACCCCGCTTCGGTTCCCGACGCACGTGGATCGTGCAACAGTGAGGCCGTGGCTCGAAAGCACTATCTCCAGGTCCGCGATGAAGACTTCTCCAAGGCGCTGCAGAATCCGGTGCAGTTAGCACCCGTAGACGGCAGTAACAAGCCGTATCGCGTCCAGGTCACTCAAGAACAAACCCCTGTAAACGCTGAGAAACTCGGTAAACCTCGGCACGTGAACAAATTAACTACGGGAGCGGATGGGAATCGAACCCACCCAGCAACTTTTCAGTCGCCACACCGGGTTTGAAGTCCAGGTCGGTCACCAGATCCGAGTACGCTCCCGAAGGACTCACAGGCTACTTGTTGAGTCCGCGTGTCGCCACCGATCAGACTCGACTTCGCCGAAAAACTTGCGGATTCACTGGGGAAATCGTGTGAGTTGCGAAGCGGTGCGGATGCCATCATCACGCTGTTCGATGTCACTTCACGTGTGATTGGTCGGTTGTTGGACTTGCCCACGTTTTGCGTGCAATGTAGCGCGTATTGTGACGCGTGAGGCGCGAAGGTCATGTCGAAACATCGAGTGTTTACGAGGGAGCTCGAGGCCGTGACATTGGTGTCGCGGCAAGGGTCGAGTTTCGCAGAGGCGGCTCAGTGATTGGTGATTGGCCAGAACCTGCTGCGGAAGTGGCAGGAGCAGTTGGCGGCGGATGGCTCGAAGGCGTTTGCGGCGAAGGCCCCGCCGACGGCGTTGGAAGAGGAGGTTCGTCGTCTGCGGACCGAGAACGATCGGCTACGAATGGAGCTGTGAGATATTAAAAACAGCGACGGCCTCGGCAACCGTATCTTTCGCGGTAATCGAGTTGAAGAGTCCGAACTGTACTGCGTCTCTCTATCTTAGCCGCGACAAACCTCGGTTGATCCGTTCTTGATTGAGCAACTCAAACGCTTTCGGTTCATCTTTCAGCAGTTTGACCAACTGTGTTGCGGTGCATCCGAGTAAGCCTGCGGCGGCAGTTATTTCAAATGAGTTTGCGGAGAGGGTGTCTAATGCTTCCGCGAGGATCGCGGGGAAATCGTCGTGTTTGGGATTGATCGTGACACGGCCGCTTCGGCAGCGAGTTTGCCAGAGTTCAGACGCGCCGATTTCTGGCGGTCGTTCACGGCGGACGGTCAACGCGAGCCGCAGTCGCAGACGGAACACCGCAGCCCGGCGATTTTCGGACTGACTCCGGCATTCATTGGCCTCCGCCTCAACTCCTGTTGGTTCGTGTTTGAGTACGACGGCGGTTTCCACTTTATTCCGATGTTGGCCACCCGGACCGGAGCGTCGAGTACGGCGTTCGGAACAATCGCGAAGAAGGTGCTCTTCGGAAAGAGATGCTGGATGAGTCGCTGACATTGCCGTGGACTCGCTTTCTGGCTCAATGCGTTCTTCCCAAATTACCCATTTGCACGATTCGCGTGGGAAACAATGCCTGCAAAGTCTAAACGACCGACAATGTCTGCTTCTTGAGCAAAGTCTTCTCAAGCCACCAAAACTCACAGCCGATCTTTTCCAGGAGTATCGCTCAATGCGCGGGCGACGGGCGGAAGGATTTTCTCGCTCGGTCTCCGCAAGAACGTCTCCGCGTAGAGTCTGACAAGGAGGTTGGTATGCGTCCGTGGATGAAGATGTTTGCTGTCGGCGGAATCATTGGTATGGGTTTGAGCGTCGGCATGGCTGCGGATCAACCGGCCGATCGTCGTCTCGGTGGCACACCGAAGAAACCGACTCGGATCGGTCAACTTCAGTTCTTCAGTCGCCACGCATCTGAGCCGACCGACACAACCACGTTATCGCCAAACCAAGCGGTGGTGCCAACTGACTTGCCGCTAGGGATGTCATCTGAACTGCCGGCTAATCCAGAAATCGATTCACTGAAAGCCGACGCTTCCGGAGTTCCGAAACGATACACGCGGCAAAAAGCTTCAGGCGTTGAACTCAAATCGGCAACGTCGAAGTCTCCTCGTCGCAACTTGGAAGCGGAACTCTTCGGCGATGAAGAGCAATCGACCGCGAAGGTCACAATGCCGACCACCAAGCCATCATCCAAATCATCCAAGCCGATGCCGGTGCTCGCCGAGTCCGACAATGTCGAACTGCTCGCACCTCCGTCCGCAGAACCGACGCAGGCTCCGCGACCAACACTTCGGAAATCGAAACCATCGGCCTCCGATATTTTGCAAGCTGATCTCGACGATCGAACAAGTCCGCCGTCAACGCCGTTGACGAAAGCCACCTCAGAATTCAATGCCGATGATGCGAACGACGATGGCGGCAATAACGGTGTCGTCGAGGCAAACTTCAAACAAACAGCCGGAACAAAATCCGCAATCAAGCAAGTACGAGCAGAGCAAAAAGGACTCTTGCCGCTGACAAGAACGACCGAGCCAGAGACGCTGAATCCGGCCTCTCGATCGACCCGACTGAGCGTCGTCAACGATCGTTCGGCAAAGCCCAATCTGACAACATCAGCACGTAGTTCGCGTCCGGCGAGCATGTCGGATCGCATGACTGCCTCCAAACAAAACGGCACTCCGTCTGTTTCTGTGGAATGGATCAAGCGGAGCGAGATCAATGTCGGCCAAGAATGTTTGTGCGATCTCGTCGTGAAGAACACCGGAAAAATGTCCGCTCGCGAAGTCGTCGTTGAGGCATTCTTCCCGGCAACGGTGCGGTTGACTCAAGCAGACCCACAACCGTCTCAAGCTGCCGACCACTTGGAATGGTCAATTGCTGAACTCGCGGCGGGAGAAGAGCGAGCAATCCACATCACGATGATTCCCAGCCAACGCGGTGATCTGGCGACGACCGCCAACGTGCGTTTCACGGGGACCGCAGCCAGCGTCTTCAAAGTTGAAGAGCCGTTGTTGAAAGTCAGCGTGCAAGTTCCCTCCGAAGTGAGTGTTGGTGATCCGCTCGTGCAAAGTGTTACCGTGACAAATCCCGGAACGGGTGTCGCACAGAACGTGAAGATTCATGTGACGACCCCCGCTGGTTTGGAATGTTCGCGTGCTGACGGCGCTGATGTCGAAATCGGTTCGCTCAGCCCCGGCGAATCACGCACAATCCGGATGTCATTTAATGCGACGGCGGGAGGCCAACAAGTTTTGAGGATCGAAGCTTCGGCTGATTCTGGCCTGAAGCAAGTTGCTGAATCGAGAGTCAATATCATTGCCGCCGTGCTGAACGTCGGCATCGAAGGGCCCGATCTGCGATATGTTGGGCGCGACGCTCGATTCACTCTGACCGTCAAAAACGCAGGCCAAGCGGCCACGAACAATGTCCGCGTCGCTCACCACATTCCGAGCGGCTTCAAGTTTGTGAAAGCGGACAAGGGTGGCACGTTTGATGCAAGCACAGGTTCGGTCACTTGGTTCGTCGGTCATCTGGAAGCCGATCAAACCACTCAGTTGAAATTGCAACTGCAAGCGACGGAACTCGGCCAATTCGAGCATCAAGTCACGGCGACTTCAGAGCACGGTTTGATCGCAAAAGCGAACACCGTCACCAGTGTGGAAGGTTCTGCCGCACTCGTAATGGAGATTCAAGACCTCGAAGATCCCGTTGAGGTTGGCAAAGAGACCGCCTACGAAATTCGCATCAGCAACACCGGATCAAAAGCTGCCGAGAAAGTTGGGCTGACCTTTGAGTTACCGAGCGGCTTGGAACTGATCAAGGTTCAATCGGCGACCGAGCATCTCTCGAAGAACGGTTTAATTCTCTTCAACGACTTGGCTGAACTCGCTCCAGGCAAGACCGCTCTGTATCGAATTCATGTTCGCGGCAAAGCGGAAGGCAACCAGAGAGTTCGAGCTCGACTGACGAGTGACTCGATCGACCAAGAGTTGATCTCGGAAGAGATCACGAAATTCTACGCGGAATAGAATCGAGCACGAATTAACGTTCCATTTTCATGCCAGCACGACGCGTAAGCGAGTGGTCAAAACGGAACCACTCGCTTGCGCGTCGTGCTACGAACAGTTGCTTCGGGTCACAGAATTCGTCACACATCGCAGCATGGAACCGATCGACGCTTTACGACAGTTTTTTGGATTTGATTCCTTTCGTGGCCAGCAAGAGACCATCATCCGCCGAATGATGAGCGGCAGGCATTCGCTGGTCATCATGCCAACCGGCGGCGGGAAATCATTGTGTTATCAAATCCCGGCGCTCTTGTTTGACGCTGAGAGCGGCAACAGCGAGACAGCGGCTCCGCTCACGCTCGTGCTGTCGCCGCTGATCGCGCTGATGAAGGATCAAGTTGACGCACTCCGATCTCGCGGGATCGCGGCAACGTTCATCAATTCATCGTTGTCTCGCGAGGATCGCGAACGGCGTTACGCGGACGTGGCTCGCGGCAAATATCGGTTGCTGTATGTCACTCCGGAGCGGTTCCGAAAACCGGAGTTCATTCAAGCGGTCAATCAACGACGAGTGCGATTACTCGCTGTCGATGAGGCTCATTGCATCAGCGAATGGGGCCACGATTTTCGGCCGGACTACACACGGCTGCGCGAGTTTCGTGAGCTGATCGGCAATCCGCCAACGATTGCTTGCACGGCGACCGCGACCCCCGACGTACAAGCCGACATCGTCCGACAGCTTGGGCTTGATCCCGCTGATATCGCCATGTTTCACGAGGGGATCGATCGACCGAATCTGAGTTTGATCGTCGAAGAAGTTTGGGGTGATGACGAGAAGCTCGAACACATTCTTTCCGTGAGCAAGCGACATCACGATTCTCGCGGAAGCGGGATTGTGTACTTCACGTTGATTCGGACTCTCGAACGATTCAGCGAATTGCTGCGTAAACAACGAGTCTCGCATGTCTGTTATCACGGCGACCTCGAACGCAATCAACGGCGTCAGATTCAAAACGAATTCATGCAAGGCCGTTGCCCGCTCGTGTTGGCGACTCCGGCATTCGGCATGGGAATCGACAAAGCAGACATCCGCTTTGTCATTCACGCCGAGATTCCCGGTTCGATGGAATCATGGTATCAAGAAATTGGCCGAGCAGGCCGAGATGGTTCGCCGTCGGACTGTGTTCTGCTTTACGAAGAGGCGGACCTGACGACGCAGATGGAGTTCATTCGTTGGAGTAATCCAGACGCAGAGTTTTATGAGCGGGTTTACGACTTACTGCTTCACGAGCGTGAGAAGGTCGGCGCGTTTGGACTGGAATGGTTGCGAGAGAAATTGCACGCACGACAACGTCACGATCACCGCTTGGAAACCACGCTGGGAATGCTCGACCGATACGGTGTTGTCGAAGGTGCGTGGGATTTGGACTCGATGCAACTGGAGGTGATCGCGCCGCTACCGGCACAACTGTGTGATGCAGACTACCTCGCTGCGAAACTCCGTCGCGATCAACAAAAACTGTTGGCGCTGGTTCAACTCATTCGTCACGACGGCGATAAAAAGGAGTTTATTCACAACTACTTCGGGCTTGCGTATCAGACTGTCGCGTTGAGTTGATGCCATTTCGCCACATGTCGGCAGACTGCGAATTCCCTGTTTGATCCGGTCTTTGTCGGTGGCGAACTAAGCCGAACACCGATTTTCCGCATGCTCATTTTTGACGTGTTCAGCGCGTGACCTAAGTTGTCGAAGCAAGGCATTTCATCCGCCGCCTTGATTCTGTTTCGACACTGGGAACGCTGCCATGATTACTGCTCGTTGCGACCGACAAAAAAAATCACTCGACAAGATCAGTGGGCAACTTGTGTTTCTGAACGTCGCGTTGATGGCGTTAGAGCGGAAGCAAGGTGATCGTTCCTTGTGGAATCAAATTCATCGCTCCGTGCAAACGGTTCGAGCGACCTGTGCGCAGGTGGGATTTGCCGATTTGGAACTGCTGGCGAGCGACCTGGAAGATCTCGTTCGACTGGCTCGTGACGGCATCATTGAGTCGTCAAACAAGCTACTAACGCTTGTTCGTAACTGTGCGGAAGTGTTTGAGTGCGGCGTTGACTCCATGCGTATCGGCGTCCCGCTGACTTACGAGTTTGATGAGGTGCAATTTGTTTTGCATCAAACGCTCATCGCGGCATCACTCGAAGCCTCAAGCTGCTGAGTCACGTTTACATCGCCGTCACGCTCTGTGTGACGAGCGGAGAGTCGGGGAGTTCAATTCGTAACAGGGCCAAGAGACGTTCGGCTCGTCACGCGGAGCGTGATGGCGACGTACATTCCCCGCCGCGCAAAAAAATCCCGACACACAATCGAGAGACCGCGGGCAACGCCTCTCTCTTGTATGTCGGGCACATGAAAATCAAATGCACTTCAGCCATTTGCCGAAGCGTGCGATCAATGGCGACTACGTGGGGGTGGTTCCAGTGCCCGTGCCCGTCGTCGTGGGTGGGCAAACGGCTTTCTTGAATTCGTCTAAATTGAGCGAACCGCTCTTGTCTGCGTCGTACTTCGCGAAGATTTGATCGGCAGTCTGCGTTGCATTCGGAGGCGGGGGCAACGCTTTGAATTCGTCGAGGCTCAGAACGCCATCGTGATTGACGTCGAGTTGATCGAATATCTGTTCAGGCGACGGTGGTGGCGCACCTTTCTTGAATTCGGCCAGGCTCAACGAGTTGTTCTTGTCGGTGTCCAGCTTTGCAAAGGCTTGCTCGGGAGTGAGTTTTGCGTCGGCAGGCTTCGGCCCCGCTTTGAATTCTGCGAAGCTCAACGCTCCGTCTTTGTTCGTGTCGAGCTTCGCGAAGAGTTGTTCTGGAGTCGGCAGAGGCAAGCCCTTGGAGAATTCAGTGAGGCTCAGCGAGTTGCTCTTATCGGTGTCCAACTTTGCAAAGGCTTGTTCGGCGGTGACCGTGGAATCCGCAGGCTTCGGAGCCGCTTTGAATTCCGTCAAGCTAAGAGCGTTGTCGTGATTGGCGTCCAGTTTCGCGAACGCTTGTGCCGGAGTCAGTACCGTGAGTACCGCTCGAATCTCAAGCAACTCACACGCAACTGGTGCCATCGACCATGAATTGTTCCGTCTCGTTCCCTTTGACATGACTTGTTTCCTTGGTGGTCCGTGAATTGAAAAGTTGGATGTGTCTCATCTGGACAACGCTGTCGTTCGTAAAACCAAACGGACGTTGCGTCACGGAGCTAAGAACGCGAAACGGGGACGCGATTCAACAGCGAATTTCCCCAAATTTGTCCGCGATTTGTTTTTTGCAAAAGTCCCCCGATTGAGTCGAGTTGGGCGAGCAAGATCAGCTCACGAGCCCGGCTTCTCAAACCGGGCTATCCCAGCCGCCGAGTTTGAAAAACCAGGCTCCGAAAAACCTGACGTCCTTCTGGCGCTTCCCAACTTGCAAAAAGTCAGTCACAAACAGAGCCATTGATTTTCAATTCGCCTAGCTTGGACTATTCAGGGTCTCATTGAAGCCTGAAGCGCCAGAAGGACTGGTCACAACATCTCCTCACTGGCGATTTGTGGAGCCCACCAGCACGGGATATCGTCGAACACGGATCGAGGCGTCAGCCAGAATTTGGCAGACACTCGTCAAAAACCTCGCGAAAGTTCGCCCATGTCACAGTTGAAACTCCATCGCACCACACTTAGAGTTCCCGCCCCGCTTGGTTTCTCGAAGGACAGGTAGCTCAGTTGGTAGAGCACAGGACTGAAAATCCTGGTGTCGGCGGTTCGATCCCGCCTCTGTCCACTTCGCATAAACTCGCAGTGTGTCGCAAGTCCTGGCACACTGCGAGTTTTTGTTTGCGCTCAGCAAATTCACTGTTCAGTACCTTTGCCCCGACTGCGACCCCTTGCGATACGATGCGGGGGCTTTCTGCTGCGCGGTTGTGGCAGTGATGGGTTCTTCGATTGGTTCGGATGTCGTTTGAGTCGATGTGACGGCTCGCGTTTGCATGACGGGATCGTCTGCTGCTGCATCGAACAGGTCATCGCCGACCATCAGGTAATGCTGCTCGCTCACCTTCATGCTGTGGCCGAGCTGTCAAAACGATTCAATCTCATCCGGTGAGACTCCCTGCCGATCGGCGAGAGTTTGCAATGTCTTGCCGTGAGGTTTGGCGGATTCATTCCGCTCCAGTCGTGCGACTGTCTTCTCGGTGATCAGCCATTCCATGTGCAATTCGATCGCCTCTTTCGCCATTGCTAGCGTTTCGTCGAGAGTTTCGCCTGCGGAAAAACATCCCGGCAGATCCGGCACCGTCGCGCCGTAATCCGAGTCCGCGTCTTTGTGAATCACGATCGGAATGATCATGGCTACTCGCTCCAACCGGCTCGTTTGAAAACCGACTTCAATGTCCTTTTTGACACATCTCTTTTGGGGTGCGGCATCGTCACCAATCCTGTCTGTACCGAACGTTTGAAACCGTTCTTCGTCGGCAGATGTCCCAATGAGTTTGTGCAAGGGTTGAGATTACAACCTGTATCTGCCCATGATGGTGGCCGTTGAGTTCGGCAGTTTACTTCGCGAAGAGGATAACATGGCAAATCGTTTTGGTGGGGCGCTGGCGGCGCGGCCGTTGCAGTTCATTTGGATTGCGGATTGTTCCGGGTCAATGGCTGGCAAGAAAATTGAATCGTTGAACTTCGGCATTCGCGAGGCGATTCAGCCGATGCGAGAAGTTGCGACCGAGAACCCGAATGCGCAGGTGTTGGTTCGCGCCATCAAGTTCTCAGATGGGGCACAGTGGCACGTCTCGCAGCCGACCGAGATTCACGATTTCAAGTGGGCCGACCTGACGGCGGATGGTGTGACGGATATGGGAAAGGCGCTGCAGTTGGCAGCGGACTCGCTCAAGACAAACAATATGCCGGAGCGTGGATTGCCGCCGGTGTTGGTGCTGCTCAGCGATGGTCAGCCGACGGACGATTTCAATGCGGGCTTGAAGGCAATGATGGATCAGCCGTGGGGTGCAAAAGCGGTGAGGGTCGCGATTGCAATCGGTGATGATGCCGACTTGGACGTGTTACAGCAGTTCATTGGGCATCCCGAACGAAAGCCGATTCAAGTCACGAATGCGAACGACTTGGTCAAAATGATCAAGTGGGCTTCGACGGTTCCGCTTAAAGCGGCCTCAAATCCGAATAGTCAGCCGATGGGACAGTCGACAGCAGCCGGTGTGGTCCCGATTCCGGCACCACCGCTGAGCACTTCGCCGATTGATCCCTCAGACGTGTTCTAAACCGACACGCAAACACGCGGCGTCTCTTATGAATCAGTGGCAGCGGCTGAGCGGTGAATCATGTCAACAGCTCGATGGAAAGTCTTTGGGGCGAGTGTGCGCGGTGCGACACACGTTCGGAGACAATTGCCAAACCAAGATGCTTGGTGCGATGAAGTGCGATCGGACGGTTCGTCGCCGGTGATCGTCGCCGTTTCCGACGGGCATGGGAGTGAGCACTGTTTCCGCAGTGACGTTGGCTCGCAACTAGCCGTTGAAGCGGCGGTCACCGAGTGCAAGTTATGCCTCGCAGGCTTGTCCAGCGCCTCGCCCTCCGAGATCAAGGACACGATCGAGCGGCGATTCTTGGGCCACTTGGTTCGGGCGTGGAAAGAACGTGTCAAACGCCACGCTGCCGAGCATCCCATGACCGATGATGAGTTGGCGCGGCTTCGTGCCATCCGGAAGACTGGCGTTGAGAACGAAACGATTCTCGATGCCGAACTTTGGCGAGCCTACGGGGCGACGTTGCTGGTCTTGGTGTTGACCGAAACCTACGCGCTCTATTTGCAACTCGGTGATGGCGAGATGCTGGTTGTCACCGACTCGGTAGTTCCGACAGATGCCGAACCCTCAGCAATCATCGTTTCACGGCCGTTACCCAAAGACGAGTCGCTGATTGCCAACGAAACCACCTCTCTTTGCCGAGACGATGCCGAGCGGCAGTTTCGTGTCCGTTTGCAACTTTTCGAGGGTCGTCCTCCAGCGCTGTTCCTGCTCTCCACCGACGGCTACTCGAATGCCTTTGAATCGTCGGCTGGCTTTGAACAAGTCGGCGGCGACCTCTTGCGAGCGTTGCGGGAACAAGGTTTGGACGCCGTATCGCGAGACTTCACCGACGAACTCAATCACGTGTCAGAACAAGGCAGCGGCGACGATGTCACCGTGGCGATTGTTTTTCGTGACGATTCGGTTCAACAACTGGTCAGCCCTCCTTCCAGCGATCGCCCGAAGAATTGGTTGCGACGTTTATTCGGAAACTAACCTGACGAAGGACAGCCATGAGCGATCTCTTGCAACGCGGACAAGTTCTCCGCACTAAGCATTCCGGCCAAACTTGTACGGTCGAACAATTCATCGGCGGTGGCGGACAAGGCGAAGTGTTTCGAGCCAAGTGGGGCACGATGCCAGTGGCCGTGAAGTGGTACTTCAGCCACACGGCCACGCCAGAACAACATGCCGCTTTGGAAAAGCTCGTCACTGACCACAAGCCCCCGACCAACAATTTTCTCTGGCCGCTGGACTTGGCCGAGTCCGACCATCTGCCGGGCTATGGCTACGTGATGCGTCTGCGAGAACCACGTTTCCGCAGCTTGCTCGACTTGGTTAGCGGACGAATCGATCCCACATTTCAGACGTTGGTCACGGCGGGATTGCAACTGGCCGACAGCTTCTTCCGATTGCACGCCGACGGACTGTGCTATCGCGACATCTCATTCGGCAACGTGTTCTTCGATCCGCAGAACGGCGAAATCCTCGTCTGTGACAACGACAACGTGACGGAGAACCGTTCGTCGCATTGCGGCATCCTCGGCACGCCTGACTTCATGGCCCCGGAGATCGTGCGCGGCGAGGCTCTGCCCAGCCGCCAAACGGATCTCTACTCGCTGGCCGTGTTGTTGTTCTACATCTTTCACATCAGCCATCCACTGCTCGGTCGTCGGATCTTGAGCATTCGTTGTTGGGACTTGCCGGCTCGGATGAAGCTCTTCGGCAATGAGCCACTCTTTATCTTTGACCCGCAAGATCCGTCGAATTCCGCCGTGGCTGAGTCGGTCGATCCCACCGGCGAGGCGGGAGCGAACGCGGTCAATTATTGGCCAATCTTTCCGCAGTTGCTGCGTGATACCTTCACCAAAGCATTCACATCGGGCCTGCGTGACCCCGACAACCGCGTCATGGAAGGGGAGTGGCGCGGCGTGTTGTCTCGACTCCGTGACGCGATCTTTTTCTGCGAGCACTGCGGCAAAGAAAATTTCTACGATTTGGAAATGCTCAAGTCGTCCGACAGCGTGCAACCGTGCCCATTCTGCCAGAAGACGCCGCGACTCCCGTATCGGCTTCGCCTGGGCAAGACCGTCGTGATGCTCACTCACCAAGCCAAACTCTTCCCCCACCATCTCGACGATCACCAGCCGTTTGACTTCACACGCCCCGTGGCCGAGGTCGTCCAGCATCCGACCAACCCGAACATTTGGGGCTTGAAGAATCTCACGTCTGACAAGTGGGTCATTACCACGGCTGAAAGCACGACCAAAGACGTCGAGCCCACCAAAAGCGTCCCACTCGTCTCCGGCACCAAAGTTAGCTTCGGCCGCGTCGAGGGAGAGATACGGCACTGA
>JAYUFI010000645.1:0-4499 GCA_043738805.1 Planctomycetaceae bacterium
ACCGATCGAGCCACTCGCGGATCAACCGCCGGACGCACTTCGATCTCCCAATGAGTGGCCCCAGCAGCCAGTTCGGCCCGCGTCACCGTGCCGTAAAACAGCGGCGTTTCAAAGCCGCCCGGAGTCTCCAGCGAAAAGACTTCGTCACCCTCGCCAACCGGCTCTTCCGTCGAACTGATCTTTGTCAGCAAGCACCTGTCTTTGCCGTTGCCGACTAAGACACCTTCACCCTTGAAGACCAGTCCCGCCGTCGTCAATCGAGCCAGCCGAGCACGACCGCGAAATCGTTTATCCGTGAGCGGCAGCCACGTGCTACTCCAGCGACCGACGTGCTGCAACTTGCCAATCACGCAGCTTCCCGCGAACACCGGCAAGTCCGGAGCGAGTCCGCTGTCTGCTCCTTGATCGAGCAGCGCGACATTCGACTCCAGAACCAGCGCCGTTTCGGTCAGCCCGTTCGAGCGGCCTCGATCCAAAACTTTTCCGCCAGTCGATCGCCAAATGGAAGCAAGTTCCTCACCCAAGACACTCGCTTGCACAACTTGCGGCACAATCAACGGCGGCGGATCAATCGGACGATGCGACTCATCATGCCGTTGCAGCGCGAGCAATTGTTTCCGCTGAGTCCGCTGCACGATGAGCCGTTCACGCCGAAGTTGTTGCTCAAGATTCGCGATTTCAGATTTGAAATTTGAAATCTGCTCCGACAACGCACGTTCGTCATCGCCCAGCAATCGCCGCTTCATTTCTGACGCAACCAACTCCCGCGTCTCAGACGCAAGTTGCACGCCGGGACTCAACCCATCTCGCACAACCGACCGCACCCAGCTTTGCACGTTCGACGGCGCGAAGCCGAGGCCGAGCGCGACCAGACAGCAGGTAATGGTGATGAACTTGGACATAAAAAGTCGCCGACAGTCATGTAACCCGAAGCGTCAGCGAGGGCGAGCGCTTCACGAGGCGAGGTATTGAGAGTTATTTAAAGCGTCCGCCCTCGCTGACGCTTCGGGCTACTACTTCGTCCTTCGTCCTTCGTCAAAAATCTTTCGCCCCGTCATCCAGGCTATCGCGCCATTGCGACAGGTGATCGAGGCAGATCGCCGTCCCGCGAGCGACCGTCGTCAGCGGGTCATCGGCCACTCGTACCGGAATGCCGAGTTGCTCATTCATCAGTTGATCAAGCCCACGCAGCAGCGCGCCGCCGCCGGTCAAAACCAGACCGTGATCGACAATGTCGGCGACCAGTTCCGGCTTGCAACGCTCGATGACGTTTTTGCAGCAGTTCAGAATCGCTGTCACCGGTTCGCGCAGTGCTTCGCGAATCTCTTCGCTCGTGACGACTGCCTTGCGCGGAATTCCGCTGATCGTGTCGAGGCCGCGAACGTCCATCGTCAGCTCTTGTTCGAGCGGGTAGACGTTACCGATTTCGATTTTGATCTTCTCCGCCGTTTGCGAGCCGATGCGGAGTGAGAAATGTTGTTTGAGATATTCAACGATCGCCTCGTCGAGTTCATCGCCCGCAACTCGCACTGACTGCGCGACAACGATGCCACCGAGGCTGAAGATTGCGACATCGCTCGTTCCGCCACCGATGTCGCAAACCATGCTGGCAATCGGTTCGGAGATCGGCAGTCCCGCTCCGATGCCGGCCGCTTTCGATTCCTCGATCAAGTAAACGCGACCAGCTCCCGCTCGTTCAGCACTGTTGAAGACCGCACGCTTCTCAACCGGTGTGATCCCGCCGGGAACAGCGATGATGACTCGCGGCTTCAGACCGCGCATCTGGCGGCTCGCCTTCTGAATGAAGTACCGCAGCATCGCTTCGCAAAGCTCAAAGTCAGTGATGACTCCGTCCTTGAGCGGTCGGACGGCAGTGATCGAATCGGGCGTTCGACCGAGCATTTGCTTCGCCAATTTCCCGACTGCGGTCCCTTTGCCGAGCACTCGCCGCGTCCCTTTTTCGAGTGCCACGACGGACGGCTCATTGAGCACAATCCCCTCGCCTTGGACAGACACGAGCGTGTTCGCGGTCCCCAGGTCGATGGCCAAATCCGGGCAGAAGAGACGTCGTAATCGGTGAATCATGGGTCGTCCGTGACCGATCGTTGTAGGCCGACTCTCCAGAGCCGACGTTCCTAACGTATGCCTTTCGCGACAGCCAAAGAGACCATCACAACCTGACAATCGCGTTTCGAAGTCCAATTCGAGGCGGCTTATAGCCGTGACTCAAAAACCCGACAAGACCCGTTCGGTGAAGCAGAAGACAACACAGAAATGCTCCGATTGCGGCTCGACAGGAGATTGTTGATACTCCTCCGTGAGTCTTCTTTCATCAACAAACTTCGTGACGGACTGCCATGAGCACTGCGGCCAACTTCAAGATCCTTCCCGACCAAGATGAACTCGCTCAGATGCAGCGTGACCTGCGTTTCTATCCGAGCCAAGTGACTGATCCCCAAGTTCTTTCTCGCGAGCAAATCGCTCAGTTCAATCGCGATGGCTACATCAGCGGCGTGCGTGCCTTCGACGAATCGCAAACGCAGAAGAATCGTCGGTACTTTGATACTCTGTTGGAAAAGGTGATGGCCGCTGGCGGCGACAGCTATTCGATCAGTACGGCGCATTTGAAATACGGTTACGTCTATGACCTGATCACGAATCCGAGCATCGTCGATTGCGTCGCCGATCTTCTCGGCCCGAACGTGATCGGCTGGGGCTCACACTTTTTCTGCAAGATGCCGCATGACGGTAAGCTGGTGGCGTGGCATCAAGACGCGAGCTATTGGCCGCTGACGCCGTCCAAGACCGTCACCGTTTGGCTGGCGATCGACGATGCCGACATCGAAAACGCCTGCATGAAGTTCGTTGCCGGTTCACAACACGTCGGCCACCTGACGTACCGCCCCAGCAGTGAGGCGGACCACAACGTGCTCAACCAGAGTATCGACAACGCCGAGCAGTACGGAGCCGTCGTCTACGACCAACTCAAAGCGGGCGAGTTCTCGATTCACGCCGACCTCCTGCTGCACAGCTCCGAGGCCAACACCTCCGGCCGCCGCCGCTGTGGCTTGACCCTTCGCTATTGCACCCCCGACGTCCGCGCCGGTGCCGAGTGGAACAAAAAAGGTGTCGTCGTCCGCGGCACCGATCCGACTGGCCATTGGGCGAACCCGCCGCGACCATCGGTCGAGTAGATATTCGCTGTGTAGGACGGGCACTCTGACCGTCCCTTGTTTCCGCAGCAATCAGCTCAACTTCTTCAGCTTCGAGATGCGCCCGGTGCCGACCCATTCGGCGACGAAAATGCTGCCGTCGTGACCAAAGCAAGCGTCATGCGGATGCACGAATTTGCCGTCGACCCACTTCGACTTGTCGCCGCGAATCTGACCGCCGTCTTTGGCGGTGACGCGAGCCACATCCTCGCCCAGCCGCGCGACGACTTCATTCTTCTCATTGAGCAGCGTGACGCGCGCGTGCAACTCCGGAATGCAGAGCAGGTTCTTCCACGTCTCGGCGTTGGCCGGCAAGCCGTAACCTTTGAGGGTTTCGAGGTACTTCCCCTCCATCGTGAAGTACTGCAACGTGTGATGAGCACGATCGCAGACCACGATCGAGGGAGTCCGCCCTTCGCGTTTGTCGACCCACACACCGTGCGGCGTCGCAAACTTCCCTTCGCCGGGGCCGACTCCGCCGAAGCAACTGATCCACTTGGCGTCTTTGTTGTAGCGATGCACGTAGGACGCTCCGTAGCCGTCGATCAACAGGAATCCGCCGTCGTCGAGGAACGCAAAATTCGTCGGCAGGAACCGATCCGCACCCCAAACTTTCATCGGCTCCGGGCGATCCTCGAACCGAGTATTCTCGCCCGGCGCATAAACCCCCGACTCCATCGGCGCGTATTGCTGCCAAACGATTCCACCTTTCAGATCCATCTTGGCGAACGTCTTGAGGTGCTGGTACGCGCAAACGTAGAGGAACTCTTCGCTCCCCTCTTGGCGAATCTCGATCCCGTGCCCGCCCCCTTGAAACTGAGCCCCGAACGCGCGGATGAATTTCCCTTCCGAGTCGAACACAAAGATCGAAGGATGATCCTTCAGATCCGCTCGCCCCTCGTGGATGACATAGAGGTTGCCTGACTTGTCGACGGCCACGTTGTGCGTCGTCTGCCACGTGTACTTGTCCGGAAGCTGCGGCCATTCATGAGCCACCTCAAACCGATGGTCCCCTTCCCCAACGATCAACGGCTTGTCAGTTTTGCTCGCAGTGATGACAGCGGGCGCGGCCACCACCGCAACAACACCGGCAGTAGCAGACGAAAGAAATTGGCGACGTGACATCGGCATGATCAGCTCCTGGTGCGAGTACGAAGACAGTAATTACTCAAACTGAGCATTTTCTGGGGAGGGAATTTCAACCCAAAGGCGCAAAGAACGCGAAGAGAGACAAAGAAATTTGGGAAATGACAATTGGCTTGTGACTGCCAAAGATTTCAGACTCAA
>JAYUFI010000646.1:0-4497 GCA_043738805.1 Planctomycetaceae bacterium
GAGACCGCACAGTTCGTGCGCGGTCTGTTGCATCAAGCGGCGTGCCCTCGCGAAGTCTTCAAGCCAGATGCCATCAAAGCGTTGTTCGATCTCACTTCCGGAGAACCGCGCGCGATTGCTCGGCTCTGTGATGTGGCGTTAGCCGCCGGTGCGCATCAGGAGTTGAACTCCATCGACGAATTCGCCGTTCGAGCGGCGGCTGGCGAAATCCCAATCGTTCGTCGGCGACACTCGCCACGATATGAGTTTGCGGATGCGCTGCGATGACTCAGGCTAGCCCGACACGCAAGCGAGAGACGCTCGCAGCTAGAGGGTCGTCGTGATCAAGCCAAGCTTTTGTAACTTGGCCAAGCATTCGTCGCGTTCACGGCTGCGAGTCAGCTCGCGCCAGGACGGATCTTGCACAGTCAGCAAGTCTTCTACGGACAGTGGCGGAATGCGATTGTTCTCGGCGGCGAATTGCATCAAACGTTGAATGCAGCCGACTTCCAATCGCGACAGTCCTGAACCTTGGAGGCGATAATCCTCGAACGCTTCCCACACAGCCGGGAACAACGGCTGCACGATTTGACGACCGATCGCCGTGGCGTAATCGCGAATTTCCAACTGCGCGTGCGAGTCCATACGGAGCGCGAGGAAGTGCAGCAGGTTGTGCAGATCGACCTTCCAATAGGCTTCGGTGTAAGTCGCGAGCGGCAAGTCTTTGCGAGCCTGTTCGCGAGCGACTCCCGAATCGAGCCGGTCCTGATAAACCCGCCGCGCGAGTTCTTGCAACTCACGTTCTGAGGCGGTGAGTTTTTCGCCGAGGTCAGTCGGAAGCAACTCATCGCTTCCTTGCCGATTGTTGGTCGCTTGCGAACGCCACTGATCGACCGGCGTCGTCTGCGCCGAGTCGATCGCGATCGAGTAACGCGTGCTGTACTCATTCACGTTCGCCATGCGATGCCGAATCCACTGCCGCCAGCAATCCATCGGGACGCGGACGAGGAATTTCAACTCGGCCATTTCAAACGGCGTCGTGTGTCGGTGTCGCAGCAGATATCGAATGAGCGTCCGATCGTCGGACGGCTTCTTCGTCCCTTCGCCGTAACTCACGCGAGCCGCCTGCACGACAGAACTGTCATCGCCCATCACGTCCACGAGACACACAAACCCGTCGTCCAAAACCGGGATTTTCTTCCAACGGAGTTCGCTCACGAGAGCCTGACGATCTGCGGCGACACCAGGATTTTCAACTGTTTTGGACATGACAAGCCGGACGGTTCGAGGGAGTTTCTGGAAAAGAGGGCGGAATTTAGACCGCTCGCTAGACAAAATCCACGACCTGCGGCATCTATCTATGGTTCGTGCCGTAGCGAATTCATCCAGGTGAGCGGGTTCCTACGGCGAATGCACCGGGGGGCTGACGCCGCCCCGCTCGCATGAATTTGTCTGGCCCAATCCGAGCTTCCACCAATTGAGGCATCATGTCCTCCGAAACTCCGTCTCAACTTGCCACGCAAGTCTCGCAGTTGTGCTCACAACTGGCCGAAGGGGATGAGTCTGCGCTCGAACGGCTGTTCGATCTCACGGCGGCTCGGTTGGTGCGGTATGCCGAGATGCTGTCGGGGCGACGTGAGGATGCCGAGGACGCCTTGCAAGTCGCGATGATCAAGCTGGCTCAGAACCCCGAACGGCTCGCGAGCGCGGATCAGCCGTGGGCTTACTTCGTGAGAATGGTCCGCAACGAAACGCTCAAGCTGGGTGAATCGCGACGCAGCCGATCGAAGCTGGTCGAGTTGTTGCGATCGTGGGCCTCGAAACCCAAGTTTTGGTTCTTGCCCGACGACGATTGGCGCGAACAAGTCCAAGCCGCCGTCAAACGCTTGCCTCCCGAACAAGCTGAAGTTGTCGTCCTGAAGATCTGGGAGGAAATGACGTTCGCCGAAATCGCCGAGGTCTTAGGCGAAACGTTGAACACGACTGCCAGCCGCTATCGCTATGCCCTCGAAAAATTGTCGCGATCATTGCAGCCGTTGGCCGAGGAGGTGCTGCATGGCTAAGCACCCGTTTGATTCTTCTGATTCCGATTTCGTGGATCACGCTGACAAAGCGTTTGCATCCGAAACGGAATTACTCCGAGGCGCGAGCTTGCTCCCGAAATTGTCGTCCCAACTGCGTGACCGCGTCTTGAATGCGGCATCGGCCGGATATCGACAAGCTCGCCGCTGGACACAAGCTCGACAAGCCGCATCGTTCTTGAGCGTCTGCTTGATCGCCTCGCTCGTCCTCTCGCCATTGGCCAAGGTTGAGTGGCCGCATCCAGCAGAATTGACGGCTCACGTCCGACAATGGCGTTCGTCATTGACGTTCTCGCAAAGTGAAACGCACCTGAGGAGCGAATCACAATCAACGCCGACATCGTCTGCCTCACTCTGGACGTTGTCGCACGACAAGGTCTTCCTCGATCTCCCTGCGAAACCAGCGTCGAAGCCGCGAACTCGACAGCTCACCACAATCGCCCGCGCTGAATCGGCAGTACCGCACGACGACCTCGTCGCCGCCTTCCAATCCAGCGACGGCTGGGAAGCCGTCCAAGCTTTCGAAGCCGTCCGCTCTCGCAGTCGCAACACGCTGCAACGCGCGCTGGCCGCGAATTGAATTCGCGTCTAAGACCTTCGTAATACTTCTTCCTTTTCCGTGTCGTTTCGTGTGTTCCGTAGGCAGAGATCTGATCTATTGAGGCCGTCACGCATCCGTTCCAACCAACTCTCACAGGCCATCAAACTTCGCTTTGATTACTGGACCGCCGAGGTCGGGATACAGCAGTTTGGTGATCTTCAAAAGTTTGTCTGCTTCGGCTTGTTCGCCAAGTTTTTGGCAGCAGCGGATCACGTGCCAACGGGCATCAAGCCAGTCAGCGGTCCCGGCCTTTAAGACTCCTTCAAGCCGTCGCCAATGTATTTTTGCTTGTTTATTGCCGACGTTCGATTCGAGCAATTCGCAAAGCTCGGCCATTGATCGGAGCCGCTTGGCATCGCGTGGTGATTTTTCGAGAAGCAGTTCTGATGCCGTGATCGCTTTCGAGATTTGCCCGGTGGCGGCGTACGCTTCCGCACGCGCTTTCCACAACCGCATTTTTTGCGAGGCGCTCAACTCTTGCTGCGTTGAGACCGCCAATTCCTGCAAGGCTCGCAATTGCAATTCGGCGACCAAGCGTTGAGTGCTCGAATCGCAGCGGGAGGAAACAGCAGTCAATCCGTCGAGCATGGCAAGCAATTCATCTGGCCCGGACTTTTCGAGTGAATCCAACAAGCGTTCCGCTTCGTCGATCTTTCGCTGCCCCGCCAGCGAGATCACTCGCAGTTGTCCCGCCGTCTTACGCCATTCTGTGTCACGAGACAAAGTGAGAACCTTTTCCAGCAATTGGTCAGCAGAAAGACCGTCGGAAACTTTGTCGCCAGGTTGTCGCGGTTGCTGATTGAGTGGTGGTCGCTGTTCCATTTGCGATTGTCGTTCCAGCAACAGTCTGGCGAACCGCACCAACAGCTCGGCTTGATGACGAGTCAACGAGTCGCGGCGAGAGGTCGAATCGGTCGTTGTCTCAGAGACGTCGGTATCGTTGATCTGAGATTTGAAATTTGAAATGTCAGATTTGCCCTGCGTCCCCGACTCAAGAATCGCTTGCGCAGTCGGACGTAATTGCACAATCGCGGTCTCTTCGGCGTCAGCAGTGGGCTTCTTTTCAACTCGTAGTTGCGCGATGAATCGTTCGTGACAGCGAGCAATCGCCGCCCAAGCTTCGTCGTGACGCGCGTGCTTTGTTGGGATTGTGGCAAACAACTCGATGGCATCCACGAATCGCTGTTGTCGCTCAGTCAGTTGTCCAAGTTGCCAAGTTGCCTCAGCCGCTTCGGCTTCATTCGGATAGCGTTCAACTAACGTAGTCAGCGACGCCACGAACTCGGAGCGATGCTCGTCCGTTGGCTGTTTTTCAAAGAGCTTTCCTAAACAAAAGGCCCATAGCAAATGCGTGGCCGCAGATCGTTCGTGCCGAGGAGCTTCGGCCAATTCGCGAAATGCGGTGGCAGCCTCACCGAATCGTTGAGCCTGAAACAGCAACGACGCACGCGTGTCAGCCAATTCGAGCAGCAGCTTCCGTTGCTTGGCCCTCTTCGCCGCAGTGATTGCTTCGTCGTAGAGGCTCAGCGCCTCGTCTGCTTGTTGGGCGGAGAACGCAGCCCGCGCACGGCGAATCAACGTGGCCAGTTCGCGACCATACTGCTGAGTTTCGCGAGCGGCTTGCCAGTCATTCTGAGCTCGCGCGGCCCAGTAACCGCCGGACTCTTGTTCGAGGTTTTTGACTTCCGACTCTGTTCGTTCCCAAAGATCGTAGGCCAGTTTTGTATCGCCTCGGTCAGATGCGATTCGCCACAACGCCAGCTCGATCGTGATCTGCCAATAAGCGAGTTCCGGAGACCACATCGCGTTTGCCGCCTGCGTTCCGGACACAAGTGT
>JAYUFI010000647.1:0-1674 GCA_043738805.1 Planctomycetaceae bacterium
CACCAAGTTCACCGGCTGCTTTTCCTTGTGCCCATTGAGCGACGCCAATGTCAATAGTCGGTCGATCTCGCGCAACACCTTGACGGGATCGCGTTCGGCTTCGAGCCAGCGGATGGAAAGAGCATCAGCTTCGGTCACGCGGCCAGTTCGGCGAAGCAGCGCGATCAGGCGGTCGTCACCGTCGCGCGACGGGGAGAGCTCCGTCAGTCGTCGCTGATGGACGATCGCCGCGTCGATGTCGCCGCTGGCTTCACAGAGCGCGGTCATGCGTTTGAGCAAATCGAGATCGCGCGGCTCTTGCGGCAAGAGACGTTCGAGTTCGCAGCGAGCTTGTCCCGTGTCCCCCGCTTGCTCGTGGACTTGAACGAGGCAGAGCGTAGCGTCGCGCGACAACTTCGGCTCTTGTCGCAAGCGTTCGAGTCGCTTGACCAGCTTGTCGAATTCGCCGGGGAAGACGGCGAGTTCGCTCAGCTTGCGAATGACCTCGACGCGGTCGTCCAGTTTCGCCGATTGCTCGAAAACGCGCCACAGGGAGTCGCGGGCTTCGTCGATGTGATTCGCGATTACCAATTGCTCGGTTAGCTTCAACGCCAGCCGTTTGTCGGCGGGGTTCTGTCGCGAGGCTCGGCGGAGCACGTGCAATGCTTCCGCTTTCAGACCAAATCGCAAATAGACATCCGAAACAAAATCCGCCGGTTCGGGAGCCCCCGGTGCTGCCGCCAACAAATCGCGAGCGGACTTCAACGCACGTTCTTTGCGGCCCAGCTTCATTTCTAGTTCGGTGATCGATCGCAGTGCGTCGACTCGAAACCGCCGATCGACCGCGATGAGCTTGTGTTGCAAATCAATCGCCGGTTGCCACTGATTGTCCTGAGCCAACATCCTTGCCGCCGTCTGCAAAAAGACGCCGGTCTTCGGTGCGAGTTCGGCCGACTTCTGCGCCGCGATCGTCGCCTCACGGAGCTGCGCCGATGCTTCGAGCAACCGAGCGAGGCGAAACCATTGCGCGGCGGCCTTGTTGTAGCCCGACTCTCCAGGGCCGGGCGAGCGATCGGGTGAACGGGCCGGGAGACCCGTTCTACCCAACTCCTCTCGCAATTCTTCAATCACCGTTGTCAACAACTCCGCTTCGGAGAGCACATCAATCTCGCGCTGCACAACGCGGTCGAACGTCTCCGGCGAATCAGCCAACTCAGCCGCCGCGCTGATCGACTCGCGAGCGGCTCCGAATTGCTTCCACTGGCGACGCAGAGCGATTTGCTGAAACCGCAACTCCAGCGATTTGCGATCGAGTTCACATGCAGCATCAATCGAGCTGAGCGATTCGTCGCGATACCCGAATCGACCGAGCACCTCCGCAAGATGTCCCAAATTGGAAGCGGTACGTCGCGGCTCTTCCGCCATCGAACGCCACACGGCCAAGGATTCGTCTTTCTTCTTCAGCGCATCAAGCACTTCGCCCAACTCTTCGCGATGCGGCAACGTCTCCGGAGCAAGCTCAACCGCTCGACGCAGCAACTCGGCGGAGTCTTCCAACAACCCCGCTTGCCGCATCAGCCCGGCAACTTGTGCGGCAACCACCGCATCTCTCGGCTTCGCTTCGACGAGCTTTCGCCAAATCAAGGCTGCTTGTTTAGCGCGATCGGGAGGGCGAGGCTCCTGCCGAGCCGTAGC
>JAYUFI010000648.1:0-1671 GCA_043738805.1 Planctomycetaceae bacterium
GACGGAATCGGCGTGTGCTGATGAGCCATCAGCTTCTTCATGATCGTGTCGCCGTCGTACACGGCTTTGCCGGTCAGCAAGTAGTACAGCGTGCAACCCAGCGAATAGATGTCGCTCCGCGCATCCGCGTGCTTGGTATCCATCGCCTGTTCGGGGGACATGTAATCCACCGTCCCCATGATCGTGCCGGTGCTCGTCAGCCCCGCGCCTTCGGAGCTGCCGCCGACGGCTCCCTCGATCCGAGCCAGCCCCATGTCGAGAATCTTGACCGTCCCCTTCGCATCGATCAGCAGGTTAGCCGGTTTGATATCGCGATGAATGACTCCCTGCTCGTGAGCGAACTCCAACCCGCGCGCCGCTTGAATGATGCACTGCACCGCCTGCTCAATTGGCAACGGCCCGTGCTTCTTGACGAGTACCGACAAGTCACTCCCTTCGACGTACTCCAAAACCAGAAAATGCGTCCCCTTGGCCTCGTCCGCATCGTCAGCGGCGACAATGTTCGGATGCCGTAATTTCGCCGCCGCCTGCACTTCGCGATGAAACCGCTTC
Source organism: Planctomycetaceae bacterium (assembly GCA_043738805.1). GTDB lineage: Bacteria > Planctomycetota > Planctomycetia > Planctomycetales > Planctomycetaceae > SXKJ01. Next base: position 553 of record JAYUFI010000648.1, read on the forward strand.
AACGCATCTGGCGTATTGACCGCTGTGGGAGACATCACCTTGATCGCAACTAGCCGATCCATCCGCCGATGCCGAGCCTTCAGCACCATCCCCATTCCACCCTGACCCAGCTTGTCAAGGATGACGTAATTGCCGAGTGTCAGCGACTTCCCTTTACCGGCATAAAGCTGCTCAGCCTGAAACTTGGTCAGCTTCTTCTGGCGAACCAGATCCTGAGCAAACGACTGAGTGTCTGGCGGCGGCCGGGCGGCCGTCCATTGGTCGAGCAAGTCACGAACCTCGGCCGAATTGAGCAGTCCGGACTCGTTGAGGCGTGCGAGAAAGTCATCCAGCGACAAAGTCATCGTGCGTTCTTCTCCAGTCACATATGCTACTCGGAGTTTCTCGAGGCAACCACGGTTTGAACGGCCACTGGCGCGTCTTGAGAGACCACGAGACCGGCCGAGTTGAACCGTGTGATTCCATATTCGGCCGCCTCCGAACTTGAAAGTAAGCTGCGGCGCATCGTTCAATCAATTGGTGTTAAGTCCTGAAGCTTTGAGCGAACGACGCTGACAGTTGTCGCAGTCGCGCTGTTGGAGCGATCCGCTGACCGCCACTCCGACGCCGAAAAGATTGTCATAGTCCAGGACAACTTGAATACTCACAAGCTGGCCTCGCTGTATCAGGCATTCCCGCCCACAGAGGCTTACCGTTTAATTGGCAAGCTGGAGATTCACTACACCCCAAAACATGGCAGTTGGCTCAACATGGCGGAGATCGAACTGGGAGTCGTCCAGCAATAATGCCTCGCTCGACGCATCCCAGATTTCGACACCTTGCAGACCGAAGTCTGCCGCCTGGGAAACTTCTCGCAACAATGCCGAAGTCAAAGTCCTCTGGCAATTCACCACCACTGACGCACGCATCAAGCTCAAGCGTCTCTACCTCGTCATCGAACCCAATAAAACTAAATTGCCAGACCACTAGAACGCTTTCGTGGTTAGTTTTTCAGTGTATCCGGCGTGGCGGAGATCGTTGTGGCATTCGTCGGGGCGGAATTCGGAGACGAGTTGGCCGATGCGGGTCCAGAGGGAGTCGAGGGTGCGTTCGGCGTGTTTGCGGAGTCGGGATTTCCGC
>JAYUFI010000649.1:0-4476 GCA_043738805.1 Planctomycetaceae bacterium
GTTCACCGATCCGTCGGCCTCCCGTTTCGGCGTGTAGCTCAGCTCGCAAATGCCGGCGTGCCCGGTCCCCGCGTTGTTCCAACCGTCCGAGCTTTCCTGCGCCAGCCCGCCAGTGGCTTCATAAAGCTGGATGGAAAGTCGCGGCTGCAAACACTTCAGCATTGCCGCGAGATTTGCGGACATCACTCCGCTGCCAATCAGGATCACATCTGGGTTCTCGATGTGAGTCGCAGGAGTCAGAGATTGTGAATCGAGAGACATCGGCAGCACCTCAAGTTTTGCGTCGCAGAAGCCATGAGACGTCAAATTCAAGCCAACCCGAACAACGAAGTCTCACCACTTCGGCCAAAAGCCAATAACGGTCACAGCAACAAACGCGAAAACACTTGAACCGAACGACGGCTCAAGTGTTCTCGCGGAGTCGGGCTGAAACTCCGAGAAGCCCCAGCACAGGGCATCAGACTCGATGAGGACTACTGACGGCAAGCTGGCTGAGCCAAGGAGTACGTCACTCGGCCGGAGGTCGGGCAGACGTGAGCGACATACTGAGCCTTTGCCGGAGTCACATGCGACGTCTTGGTGTTCGCGGCCGGTGGCAACATCACACTGTCGATCACATGGATGACTCCGTTCGACGCGTCGATGTCGGTCGCGACGAGTTTGGCACCGTTGATGGTCGGAGCACCATTCTTAATCGCGGCGGTTAACATGCCGCCTTGAACCGTCTTCAGCTCCTTCTGGCTGAGCACTTCGTTCGAGAACACACGACCAGCGACAACATGAAACTTCAGGATCGCCGCCAGCTTTTCTTTGTTTTCTGGCTTGAGCAGGCTCTCGACCGTTCCGGCCGGTAGCTTGGCAAACGCTTCATCCGTAGGAGCGAACACGGTCAGCGGCTTGTCTCCTGCCAAAACTTCAACCAACCCAGCCGCTTTCGCAGCGGCGAGCAACGTCTTAAACGTCCCCGCCTTGTCAGCCGTCGCCGGGATGTTGTCGCTCGAGGGGAGCAGCACCTGATCGACGACGTGAATGATCCCGTTCGAGCAATGAATATCGGCGGTTACGACAGCCGCTTGATTCACTCGCACCTTGTCCTCTTCGACCTTGATGTTCACTCGCTGACCATTCACGGTCGCGGCCGCGTTCAACTTCACGACCTGAGCCGCCGCCACCTTGCCCGGCACGACGTGATACGTCAGCACTGACACGAGTTGTCCTTTATTCTCCGGCTTGAGCAACGTCTCGACCGTCCCGGCCGGCAACTTGGCAAACGCTTCGTCCGTCGGAGCAAAGACCGTAAAAGGCCCTTTGCCTTGCAGAGTTTCGACCAGTCCACCGGCTTTCAAAGCTGCCGCCAGCGTCTTGAACGAACCGGCCTCGACCGCCGTTGTGACGATGTCCTTCTCGGCTGCATTCGCGGTCGAGACCGATCCTTGCACCACACCAATTGCGGCCATCGCCGCGACACTCAAGAAAAACCTTCGATTCAACATCACACACTCTCCTTGCTGGGGTTTTTGATCGACGAACGCGAATCAACACTTGATTCGCCGTTTCGTAAATCATCCAAAACGTTCACTCCACTTAGACCGGAAAGATTCCGGTGTCTTAACTCACATTTTTTGAGAATTCAGAAAGACCGCATTCTGAAGATGAATCGCTGGGCCTTCGCCCACGGCTCGCAGAATGCCCGGGGGGCTATCGCGAGCCGGCGAATACTCGCGGCATGGCCGAGTCTTTCCCGGTTGTGCTCGGCTCCGTTTCCAGCAGCCGTTTCACCTTCTGTTCGCGATAGTCGAAGATTGTTTTCACGTCTCGTCTCACCATCACGCCGTGTATCGCCCGGCCAATCCAGCCGAGTGGCAGACGGTAAATCACCTCGTCGATCATTCGCGTTGCGTGACCGACCGCTTCAAAGGTGTGTCGGTGATGCCATATCACATACGGGCCGCGCAACTGGACATCGACGAATTCAAACGGCGGATTCCAGACCGTGATTGCTGTTGTCCAATGGATCGGCAAGCCGTGAACTCGCAGCGCGTATTGAATAATCGTGCCGACTCGCATGTCGATGTCACCGGGCGTGAGGATTTCAAAGCGCAGCAACGGTGGCGTCAGCGTTTCGAGATTTCGTGCGTCGGCGAAGAAAGCGAAGACTTCGTCGAGCGGCCGGTCAATCGTTTGCTCGCGGATCAGTCGATAGTTGCTCATAGCGTCGCTCATTTCTGTGACGGCAGCTCGCGATGCAAGACCGCTCGCAAGGCCGTTTCCAAATGAGGATGTTCAAATTCAAAGCCGTGTTTCTGGAGTTGCTCAGGCTCAACGCGGATGCTGGCGAGCAGCAGTTCGTCGGCCATTTCGCCGAGGACCAGCCGAGCCATGAAACCCGGCAACGGAAACAATGTCGGTCGCCGCAACACTCGGCCCAAGACCCGCGTAAATTCCGTGTTGGAGACCGCATTCGGAGCAACGGCGTTCACCGGCCCCGACAACTCTTCGGTTTCCACGGCGAACAACAGAGAGCGCACTAAATCGGGGAGTGAAATCCAACTCCAATACTGTCTCCCGCTGCCAATCTTTCCTCCCAGGCCCAATCGAAACGGCGTCAGCATTTGGTTCAATGCGCCACCCTCCGCCGACAAGACAACGCCGATTCGCATCTGAACGACTCGGATGCCGGCATCGACGGCCGGCTGCGTCGCTCGCTCCCATTGTGTGCAGACTTCGGGGAGAAACCCGCGACCTGGAAGCTCCGATTCACCGAGCGGTTGATCGCCGCGATCGCCGTAGTAGCCAATCGCCGACGCACAAACCAGAACTCGCGGCGGATTCGACATCGCGGCGAGGGACTTGCAAAGTCGCTGCGTGACATTCACTCGGCTATCACGAATGCGGAGTTTTTTTGCAGGCGTCCAGCGACCGTTGGCAATGTTGTCCCCCGCCAAGTGGACGATCGCATCAACACCGCTAAGCCCGGTGAAATTGACCAGCCCGGACTCCGGATTCCAAGGGATGTTTGCGCCCTGCCCACCGCTCGAATTACCGCGAACTAGACGCCGCAGCTTCCACGAGCGATCAATGATCGCCTTTGAGAGCGCGGAGCCAACAAGGCCGGAAGCTCCGCTAACGGCGATGGTCAAGGCTCGCGGAACCACGGGAGCGAACGGTTGGGCAAGAAGTTGGTTTACGGCGGCGATCATGGGGCATTCCTGGTGATTGAAGTCGTGAATTTTTCTACGGCACGGATACGACGAAGTTTTTCTTGCGAGACCTGTCGTTCAACCGCCGCCAAATTTCAGTCTGAACTGGTCCTGCAGTCTTCTGACGGCGATTTCTTTGCTCTTGGCTTCCACTTCAACAGTTAGGCCGAGTTCGGCCCAGCAGACGGGAAAATCGTTGATATCAATCTCGTCATGATGCCGCGCGGGTTTCGGCCCAGACCAGCCAGCCAACGGACTCGAAATGTGAAACAGCGGCTCGCGGTTCCAGGTATCGATGACCCCTACCGTGGCATCTTCAATGCTCAGTTCGTCCGGCAGGCAGCGGTGATGGTGGACGTCGTAAACGACCGGCAAATCAGTAGCACGAGACAACGACAAAAGGTCGGATGGAGTGAAGATCTTGTCGTCGTTTTCAATCGTCAGTCGTGATCGAACACCTTCTGAAAGCCGGTTCACATTGCGAATGAACGCCGCCAGTGCGGTCCCTTTATTGCCGTACGCTCCGCCTCCGTGAATGTTGATGACATCCGCTCCGACCCATTCGGCGACCTCCGCGTGATACTCCAAATCCTGAATCGACTTTTCGACCACATCCTCTCGCGGCGAGTTCAGCACGACGAATTGATCCGGATGAAATGACGTCCGAATGTCATGTTCGGCCGCGAAGTCGCCGCAACGCCGAAACGTCTCGATGATGCTGGCCGAGCCGGTCAAATCGTCGATCCGATAGCCAACTTCGGGATGCGTCTTGACCGGCAGAATTGAACTCGGGATCCGGAAGCAGCCGATGCCGTGCTCGGTGCAGTACCGCAATGCCGCCAACAACGATTCTGCATTGGCCAGGCAGAGAGTCGAGACTTTGCGGAGTCGATCTGCAAGCGGCAGTCGCATCAATGACGATGCCGTTGTCGTTCGAAATTGAATTGGCTCGATCGCGAACTGACAGCAAAGCCCCCACCGAAGGCGGGGCGTACGTTCGGACGCTTGACGCTGTTCATTCCAGGTTGTCACTGTTGGCATGATCGATCATTCCTGGTATTGATTTCTGCTGCGGAAATTCACGCATTCACATACAAGTGCTATTCGACAAACCACGGTTTCTTGTCCAACCAGAGGTAAGCCGACGGCAAAAACAGCCCTCCAGCGGCGACGACATACAGCGCCTTGGACATCGATTAGCACGCGTGGGATCCACATCAGAATATTAATGTGGCAAGTTCATCGCGCGAGCAGGAATTTTCGACTCTTGGATCGA
>JAYUFI010000650.1:0-4474 GCA_043738805.1 Planctomycetaceae bacterium
TCGAGTCGGTGAATAGCTCGTAGAACAGGCGGCTTACCTGTTCGTTCTTGGCACAATGACAGGCGAGCGAGCCGCCCGCCCCACGAACAATCACAGCCCTGCCGAACGCAGAATGTCCACGAGAGTTTGTCGTTTGTCGCTTGGGCCGTCGCTGGCGTCGAGCCAGCCAATGTGGTGCGGCGATCGAGCGGACGAGTTCGATGAGGATGAGCTCGAAGGCAACTGGATCACAAGCCCTGCGTTATTCGCGGGAACCTCGTCGTGCTGGCGACAGCAGCGCAGATCGGCTTCCGGAAATTCTGGTTGCACAGCGGCGATCAGCGTTTCAAGTTCATCGGCATCGCCGAGGAGAGTGACCGGCAGCGGGCGGATCAATAAGCGGCGCTGCAACTCCGAAATGGAAACGTGCTTCTCTGGATGCACGAATTGTGGAGCGATCTCCGTCAGCGGGTCGAGGACGAAGCGTCGATACCAACAGGCAAGATGTGGGACTCGCAGTCTCGGTCGGTCGTCGATAATCGCGTCACCGAAGAAGATCAAATCCAAGTCGAGCGTTCTTGGTCCCCAATGAATCGTGCGCACTCGGCCCAATTCCGTCTCGATCGCCAGCAGCCGATCAAGCAGTTCGTGAGCCGTCAGCGAGGTCTCTAAAATGGCGGCCGCATTGACGAACTCCGTGCCAGCGTCCGCTCCGACCGGCAGCGTGCGAAGCAGCGAGCTGCACGTGCCGACGCGAATTCCAGGCGACTGATGCAGTCGCAATAACGCGCCGCCGATCGTCGCCATGACGTCGCCGAGGTTGCCTCCCAAACTGATCAAACAGGTTGTCATCGTGTGGGGAATTGTGCGGATTTCATTGGTTTTGAATAGGCCTCTCGTTGGTGCCCGCGAGCGGTGTCATCCCGATCACAGAAAACTTCCACGCGGTGTGAAGTATTCGGCTCATCACGCGGGAGCGTGATGGCTACGTAGCCGTCATCGCTCCGCGTGACGAGCCGAGCGGAAAAACGCGCAGTGATTTTCTGCGAGCGGTGTCATGATCGCCACCCGGCTTGGAATTAACGATCTTCCAAGTGACCCTTGCCACCTGATAATCCGTCTTTCAGCGGTGATCGGAATTGACATAGATTCCCGCTCCCTCCTGGGGAAGTTCCTCTTCCCGATCCTCGCTCAAGCTCACCTCACCTCTCGGAGCCGAACGGATGCGGCGCATGAATTGGTTGACGTCGTTGTTTCGTCGCTCGGTCACTCCCACCACTTCGTTGCGTCGCGCGACGAACCGCGATCCGGTACAGGCTGCGTCGCCACCGGTGGAGCAATTGGAATCGCGCGAACTGCTGGCGGTGTTCTCGGTGAATCCGAATGTCGCTGACGGTGCCGCCGGAAGTCTGCGAGCAGCGATTCAGAACTCGAACACCAATCAGGCCGACGACACGATCTATCTGGCTCCCGGCCGCTACGTGTTGAGCTTGGACAACTCCGTCGCCGAAACAGCCGTCGGCGATCGAGGCGACCTTGATGTGACCGAGTCCGGCAAGACGCTCGTGCTGCAAGGCTCCGGCACCGACTCCACCATCCTCGACGCCGCTGGACTCGACCGAGTCCTCGAGGCCCACCCCGGCTCAACGCTCGTGCTCCGCGATCTGACGCTGACGGGTGGTAAGGCGGATCAAGGCGGCGGCCTGTTCGCAGATCAAGCGAGCCTCGTCCTCGACAAAGTCACGATTTTGGAGAACGCGGCGTCAGAAGGTGGTGGGGCTTACGCGAGCAACAGCGCGGTCACGATCACCGATTCGAGGTTCCTCAATAACTCAGCGACTTCTCCCAATGAGACAAAAACAGCACGCGGCGGCGGACTCTTTTTGGAGAACAGCCATTCCGAAGTTCGGAACTCGGAGTTCCAAGAGAACAAAGCCATTGGAGGAGATGGCGCGGACGGGGCGGATGGCTCAGGTGTTGGTTTTGATGATGAAGGTTTTTATCACGATCCAGGCCCTGGCGGCTCTGGTGAGATTGGATCATCGGCTCAAGGTGGAGCCATCTTTCAACAGGGTAGTCAACTTGAATTGATCAACACGACAATTCATCAGAATGAGGCTCGCGGAGGTCACGGGGGCAGTGGCGGGTATGGTGGTCGTGATAGTTCCAATACGTTCGATGATGGGGCAGGAGCTGATGGCGGAGAGGCTCAAGGAGGAGGAGTATTCGTTTTCGATGGCTCGTTCCGTTTGGTGGATTCATCGGTGGGAATGAACCACTTGATGGCCGGAGGGGCTGGCGGCAAGGCATCAAATGCTGGCGCGAATGCCGAAGGGGCGGGGATCTTTTTAAGCCGCGCCTCGGCCGAGATCCTTCGCTCCACTCTGAACGGCAATGAGGCCCAAGCGGGAGGTGGGGCGTTCGGGCGAGAAGGGGAGGAACCGCGCTATCGGGGACAACATGGAGTGAACAATGGACAGCCGGGGGGGATCGGTGGTGCGGTTCGAGGAACAGGTTTGTTCGTCGGAGAATCCGACGCGACCCTGATCGATTCGCGAGTCACGGAGAACAAAGCAACCGGCGGTGATGGTGGCGGAGGGGGAAATGGCAACAGTGCGGGTGACTATGAAAGTTCATATGCGCCTGGCGGATCAGGAGGGTCAGGTGGTCAAGGGGGATCGGTCTTCGGAACTGGAATTTTCGTTTCTCCAAGTCGATCACTTTCTGTTGTCAGGTCGGAGGTTGCAAACAATCACGGTGTTCCTGGGCTTGGCGGCGAACGTGGAGAAAACTGGGGCTACGGCGGTCCGAGTGGACCAAGCGGGGCGCGATCTGCGAAAGGGACTGTCACCGGCGACGTAGTTGGCTCGGTGTCTGAAACAAGCACGACCGGCGTTGTCACGTTGCCAGAGAGCGGCGGTCAGTTTCAACTGACTCGTGAGCAAGACGATGTTGTCTTACGTAACGCAGATCAAATTGAGGTTGCGCGGTTGCCATTCGAGTCAGTGTCGCATCTGGAAATCATTGGATCGCCAGCAGACGACACGCTCGTCGTTGGTGGAACGCTCGCGAATCTCATTGCCTGGAATGGACTGCGATTCGACGGTGCGGGAGGAACAGATCGGTTGCAATTGAGCGGTCAGGCCACGAATGTGGTCCGTCAATTGGGAACCGATAGTATCGTCGTCGATGGGCGTGTCATCGACTTTGCGAATGTCGAAGTGGTTGATGATTCGATCCTGGCTGTCAACCGTTGGTTAGATGCGACAGACGGCAATGACACGTTGGAGTTGAGTGGCGGTAGCGCTGCAGATGACCAACGCAGTCAAATCCATTGGAACGGAACGACGATCGACTTCGCGAATCCGACTGAGTCGTTACGAATTGACGCCGGTGATGGTGCCGATCGAGTGACGTTGACCTCGGTGGATGCAGGATTGATGGCAGCAATCGTTGTGAATGGCGGCGGTGGCGACGACCAGTTGGTTTCGATGCTGACTAACTCGGTGCGATTCGTTGGGGGTGATGGGAATGATTCGATTCGAGCGGGAACGAACGGGGACACGTTGGTTGGTGGAGAGGGAAACGACAGCTTGTTTGGCGGTCTCGGCGCGGACTTGTTGATAGGTGGGGAAGGGGATGATCTGCTCTTTGGCGGAGCGGGAAGCGACCGGCTATTCGGCGAAACGGGACGGGACATGCTGACCGGCAATGCGGGCTTCGATACGTTGCTCGGAGGAGATGATGCAGACACATTGCGAGGTGGCGCTCAGAACGATGTGCTCGATGGTGGGGCCGGATTCGATCAAATGTTGGAGATCGCGGATGACGACTTCACACTGACGCCATCGCAGTTGATAGTTCAACGACGAGTGGCCAACGCAGTCGATCCGAATGCCGTACCAGTGGTTGGTTCGCCGTTGGATATCGGAACCTCGATCGTGTTGCCGGACAATGTCGATCAGCTCATCAACATCGAGTCGGCCGCGCTGCTTGGCGGCGTGTCGAGTAATCGGCTGGATGCTTCAAAGTTCGGCGGGCCAGTGGCGCTGCATGGCTTCAATGGCGATGACACGCTGCTCGGCGGAACGAATGACGATATCCTTGAAGGGGGCGATGGGAACGACCAACTCGATGGGGGCAACGGCGTCAACCGGCTGCTGGCGGTGGGCGATGTTGATTGGCGGCTGACGTCAAAGCTGTTGTTCGGAATGGGGACCGACTCGTTCCAGAATATCGCGGTCGCGGAACTGCGTGGCGGAGCATCCGCGAATCGTCTGAACGCGGCGAAGTTCAACGGACAGGTGACGCTCATTGGTGGTGACGGTGATGACACGCTCATCGGCTCTGATCAATACGACGTGCTGATTGGCGATGCGGGCGATGACCAACTCTTCGCGAAAAGTGGGAACGATTCGCTGACTGGAGGCGATGGGCACAACTTGCTCAGTGGCGGACCTGGAATTGATCGCGTGGTTGAATCAGGCGACGTGGA
>JAYUFI010000651.1:0-11860 GCA_043738805.1 Planctomycetaceae bacterium
TCGAAGCGGACTGCTCGAAAGCCGAGTTGAGCGACGCGAACGTCATGGGAACCGACTTCAGCCGCGCTCGTTTTCAAGACACGCATGGTTCACGACTGATTTGCGGTTGGACACGCTGGGGCAACTGCGACCTCACTCAATTGACCGGCCTGAACACTGCGCTACATCATGGCCCCAGCAGTATCGGCCTTGATACGTGGATCCGCTCACGCGGACAAATCGCACCAGAGTTTCTACGCGGCTGCGGTTTGCCCGATGATTTCGTCGCCGCCATGCAAGCGGTTCCATGCTCTTCGACCTCATGCTTCGTGAGATTCAGCCACGAAGATCTTTCGTTCGCCGAACGGATCGCTGAAAGTTTGCGAGCGGTCGGACAAGTCTGTTGGCTCGATGAAATACCGGACGCCGGACGCAGTGAGTTGCCGCTCGAAGCGCAGTTCGATTCGCAGCAGCCGAGTAAAGTTTTATTGCTGGCTTCCAAGAGTTCGCTCACGTCGCCGTGGATCGAAGGAGAAGTTGGTCGCCTCATCGAACGTGAACAGCAACTCAAAAAAGAAACGAACCAAGAGGTCAAGATTCTGCTGCCGTTGCTGCTCGATGGTTTCTTGTTTGGCGGCGACGCCAAAGGGAAGCACGACAAAGCACTCGCCACGCGAGTCGTCGCCGACTTCAATGGCTGGCGTCGCAACGACACAAAGTTCGAAGAAGTCTTCCCCAAAGTTCTCACCGCACTCGGTGCCGAAGCACGCCAACCGAAGCCCGCCGAAGGCGAAGCAAGTCGCTCGTCATTTGGATGGTTTAGCCGGAAAAAGAACGACGATGATGAATGAACGGGGAAGGATTGGTCATTGAACAGAGACTCTTCAGTTCCTTGGTCCCTTCCGTCCCTTCACGCCGTCCAAGCAAACCACCGGGCGAACCACTCCTTGACAGTGGGCGTCAATCGCCGTCGCTGAAACTGATCCGCAAGCCGTTTAATCACTTCCGCTTGAGTTGGATAAGGGTGAACAGTTTTCGCCAGCGATCCGAGTCCGAGCTTTGCAGTCATCGCCAGCGTCAGTTCGTTGAGCATGTCTCCAGCGTTTGAAGCGATGATCGTGGCTCCAATGATTTGATCGGTGCCGCGCCTCACGAGCACTTTGGCGAAGCCGTCTGTTTCACCGTCGAGAACCGCTCGATCGTTGTGCGACAACTCTTCAATCAGCACATCAACGGCAATGTTTTGCTCACGTGCTTCGGCTTCCGTCAGACCGACCGCCGCGATTTCGGGATCGGTGTAAGTGCATCGCGGAATCACCAGCGACGAGCCTTTGCCGCGTCCGGGAAAGAGCGCGTTCTGCAACACGATCCGAGCCATCGCGTCCGCCGCATGAGTGAATTTGAACTTCGAGCAGACGTCGCCCGCCGCGAAGACTCGATGATTGCTCGTGCGGAAATGATCGTTGACGATCACACCATCGCGCGGATCAAACTCGATGCCGGCTTTGTCGAGGCCCAGCGATTCAACATTTGGAGTACGACCAACGGCAATGAGCAACACATCCGTAGAACGGTTTTCCAAACCGTTCTCAAGACAGTCACCTTGCGATCGCCCGGTTTGAAAAACCGGGCGACAAACATTGGGCTCAATCCACAATTGCGTCTCGGCACCATTACGTTCGACTCTGGCCAAGCGAGTGTTTCGCATGACCTCAATGCCATCACGTCGCAGCGCTGCATCCACAATGTTCGCCGCCGCAGAGTCTTCTTTCGGCAACAACATCGAGCCGGATGCGATCAACGTGACCTGCGATCCAAACCGAGCAAACGCTTGTGCCAACTCGCAACCGATCGGTCCTGCACCCAACACCGTCAAACGCTTCGGCAACTCTGTCAGCGAGAAGACGGTTTCGTTCGTAACAAAGCCGCTCTCCGCCAAACCGGGGATCGTCGGGGTCGTCGCGCGCGAGCCAGTCGCGATGACCGCTCGACGAAATCGCAGCATCTGCCCGCCGACGTTGATCGTGTCTGTCCCAACGAAGCGACCATCACCAAAGAAGACATCAACGCCGAGTCCTCGAAACCGTTCTGCGGAATCATGCGGAGCGAGCGACGCTCGCAAGTCACGCATCCGCTGCATCACCTTCGTGAAGTCAACGCGCACGCCATTCGGAACCTCGACGCCAAATCGTTTCGCATCACGCACCGTTGCCGCCACGCGAGCCGACTTCAACAACGCCTTTGACGGCACGCAGCCATGAATCAAACAGTCACCGCCGAGCCGCTGTCGCTCGATCAACGCCACCTTCGCACCCAACCCCGCCGCTCCCGCAGCAGCGACCAATCCCGCCGGGCCGCCTCCGATCACGACCAAGTGATAACGCGATTGCGGCGTCGGATTGATCCAATCAGGCGGAGCAACGTGTCGATCAAGTTCGTTGTCAGACGAAGTGTTGTTCATGATTCAGTTCTTTGTTTTGCTCTTCGCGACAGACGCTGCGACTACTGTTTTCACCCGCAGATCGTCACTCCGACTTCACAGCCGCAGTCGTATCCGCCAGTGCCTTCTTCGCGATCTTCGTCAACATCACTGACACAAGCACTGTTGCCAGCAAGCCAAATCCGAACAGAGTTTGTTGTGCGATACTACTTGGCGACAATCCGGACGTGACCTCCGTCAAACTCTTGGCAGCGGCACCGATCGAGACGTAAAGGCACGTTCCCGGAAACATGCCGGTCCATGAGGCGAGCACATAATCGCGGAAGCGAACTCGCGTGACGCCGAAGGCATAATTCAACAGGTTGTACGGCAACACCGGGGAAAGCCGACTCAGGAATACGATCTTGAAGCCGTGCTCGGCAACCGCTTGATCGAGCACTCGAAACCGCGCATCGCCGGCAACCTTGTGTTCGATGAATCGTCGCAACAATGTTCGTCCGGCGAGAAACGTCACACTCGCAGCCAGCGTGCTTCCCAGCGAAATGGCGATAACCGCTTTGAACATCCCGAAGACGAAGCCGCCAGAAATCGTCAGCAGTGGGCTAGGGACAAACAGCAGGCTCGCAGGAACATAGGCCAACGCCAGCCACAGCAGTCCAATGTTACCTTGAGCGCGCAGTACTTCCACGAAGTTCACTGTTTGTTCGCGAAGGTCGACTCCCGATCGCAGCGTCGTGACAGCGATCATCGCCAACACCAGCAAAACGATCACCATAACAGCGGCGAGACGAGACTTCATATCAAACGCTCTCCATTTCGTAGAACGGTTTTCCTAACCGTTCGCCGCTAGTTCTGAAGGAAGTGAGTTGTCTGTTGTGGGGCAGGTTTTCAACCTGCCTCGCAATTCGTCAAATTCAATTCGAGTGAGGTGCGATTTCGGAAATCACGTTTCACTTCATGAGCAGGTTGAAAACCTGCCCCACGACAGCAACGCATTCAACCAATTCAGTCAAACTTCCCCAAAGCGGTGCGGATCGTCAGCATCTCGACCTCCCGTTGCAAACCAGAGAGGCCAGCATGTCACCGATTTCCAAAACTATTCGCACGTCTCAAGCAATTCATCGACGCGGTCTGTTGCACATCGCCGGAGCGGCTGCGATTGGTTCAATGATCGGACTGCCGATAAGTCGCGCAAAAGAATCACCAATACGACCGCTGATCGGATTCAGCTTGTACGGTATGAAGAGGCTGCCGACCGCCGACGCGCTGCGAGTTTGTTCCGAGATTGGCTACGAATGCGTCGAACTCGCGGCGATGGCTGATTGGCCGTGTGCTCCAGAAAAGTTTTCCACGGAGCAACGAGGCGAACTCAAGCAACAACTTGCAGATCGCGGACTCAAGCTGGCGGCGATCATGGAAAATCTTCCACTCGTGGTGGATGGGGACGCGCATCGCAACAACCTTGAGCGATTGAAGCGGGCAATGCAGTTGGCTCGCGATCTGGCTCCGAATCAATCACCGTTGGTTGAAACGGTGCTCGGTGGTTCGCCCGATAAATGGCCGCTGTTGAAGGACAAGTTCATCGAACGATTGCACAATTGGGCGCGAGTTGCGGTTGAGAATGATTCGATCATTGCGATCAAAGCACACATCGCCGGAGCGCTGCATCTTCCGCAGGACGCGGCTGATGTTGCGAAGGCGATCGACTCAAAGGGCGTGCAACTGACGTTCGACTTCAGCCACTTTCAGTTGCGTGATGTTGTGCTCAAAGAGGCTTGGCAGGCGATGGCCGAGCGGACTCGGTTCGTGCATGTGAAAGATGGAACGGGCAAGCCGGGCGCGTTTCAGTTCTTGCTGCCGGGCGAAGGGACGATCGACTATGTCGAACTCTTCCGCTTGCTCAATGCGAGTCGTTACACCGGCCCGGTTGTCGTGGAAGTAAGTGCTCAGATCAGCTCCAAACCGGGCTACGATCCGGTAGCCGCTGCGAAGAAATGCTGGCCCGTGCTACGTGACGCGAGAGAGCAAGCAGCTCGATCGAAAGGATAAGTTGTGGAATCTCGTGAGCCGATTGAACTCCCTGTCGAACACATTCCGAACACCGAGGCGGCCCCGCACGTTCGCTCGTTTGAGTTTGGTTTCGGCGGCACTCCCGTTGGGCAGCCGCGTGGCCCGCGCCGACCGCGCGTTGTGTTGCCGCTACTGCTGTTCGTGGCGACTTGCATCAGCACATTCGTCGTTGGCGGTGACATGTTCGGCGAGACGACTTCCGTGCGACAACTGGTTGATTTGGACGACGGACAACGAGTCTTTCGAGAAGTCTTCGTCCCCGATTGGGGAGCCGCGCAGACATGGCTCAACGGCCTGAAATACTCAGCGGCGTTGATGGCCATTTTGTTGGCTCACGAGATGGGACATTACTTGCAAGCTCGACGCTACGGAGTGCCGGCAAGCTGGCCGTGGTTCATTCCAATGCCCTCGCCCCCAATGGGAACGATGGGAGCGGTCATCGTGCAAGCATCCGGTTACGCAGATCGCAAACAACTCTTTGACATCGGCATCTCAGGGCCGCTGGCTGGGTTGATGCTCGCGTTACCAATCTGCGTGATGGGTCTGCGCCATTGCGAGGTCCGAGTTCCCGATCCCGGCCAGATTACCATGACCTTCGGTGATCCGTTGATCTTGCAGTGGCTCGCGGATCAAGTAATTGGACCGAGGCCACCCGGAGCAGAGTTGTGGCTCAATCCGTTTTTACATGCCGGCTGGGTCGGCATCTTTGTGACAGCGCTCAACCTCATTCCGATCGGGCAATTGGATGGCGGTCACATCCTCTTCTGCTTGATCGGTCGCAAAGCTCACACGGTAGCTCGCAGCCTGTTGTGGTTCGCGATCGCCTACATGATCCTGACCAAGAACTGGTCTTACGGGTTCATGGTTTTCTTGTTGTTCATGATGGGAGCGAAACATCCGCCATCACGAGACGACTCCGTGCCGCTCGGCAGATTTCGACAAGTGCTCGGTTGGACCACGTTGTGCTTCATCTTCATCGGCTTTACGCCGGTGCCGATCTCGCTTGAGCAGCGACCGCCTGTCGAAGCACCGTTGAAGCAATCGCCCTGATTATTTCTGGTCCCGTTCAAGCCTGAAGCGTCAGCGAAGGTGTTATCGAACGTCGGCCCTTCGCTGCCGCTTCAGGCTTCAATTCCACACATCGTCAGAGTCACTCACGGTGCAGACTTCGCTTCCTCTTCAGTCTGAGTTCGTCCGACGGTTGGGAGCGTTTCGCGAGTGGGCTCTTCGCGCGGCGCGGACTCCAGCAAGTTCAACAACGATTGAGCTTCGTCACGGATGGCGGTTTCATCGCCACGGTTCAAGGTTGAGCGACGCAGAGTCAATTCTGCCGCTCGACGAATCTGATCGGTCAGTGTTTGTTGCGAAGCCAAACGACGAATCCAACTCAACGCGGCTTGAGATAACTCGCGCGAAGCGGTGTTGTCCTTGCGATAGATTTCCAAAACGGAATTCATCTTTGTATAGCTCAACTCATAGTCCTTTCGCAGATAGGCCAACTGACCTTCGAGGAACGCGAGCATTTGCTGATCCCGAATCGTCGAGCGATATTGCTTGAGTTGCTTCTCGGCGACGTCGGGTTCGCCCATTTCCAAAGGGATCGCGACTGCCGATTCTGCGATAAGGCGTTTGCGCTGCTTGTCCGATTGATGCTCAAAGGCAGTCGCTAAAAGATCGGCGGCTTCGTCCATTCGTCCCGCTTTGCCGAGGGACCAACATTGCCGAAGCAAAATCGCGGTGTTGTTCGGAAAGCTTTCTCGCAGTGAAGCGTATTGCTCCAGAACCGCTGGCGAGGGGGGCAAACGATTGAGCGTATTCGCAAACTCGACCGCCGCCGCCTCCGTGCGTTCGAGCCGACGATACAAAAGAGAGGCGGCACTGATCGTCTCTGCCGACTTCTTCGCCATCATCAACACTTTGGTGCGATTGCGGAGAAAGTCGATGTTGTCGGGCTCTTCATGCAAGAGTTCGTCGAGCAGCTTGAGTGCATCGTTGGGACGTTCAAACCAAATCGACATGCCCACCAATTCGTTGTGGCATTCCGGAATTTCGGCAGCAAGCGAGACGGCTGTTTGCAGACTCGCTTCCGCTTTTTCGAGTTGAACTTTCGCCGCGCGGAGCTTGCGGTCGGTTCGTTGTTGGACCGACTTGGCTTGAAACGCATAGATCGAATAGAGCGAGACCGCCGCCGATGACGGATGCTGGTCATGGAGATCGAGCAACGGCTCGATCGCCTTTTCGTCTCCGTTGAATAACTGAAATCTCAAGATGAGGCCGAGGTACTTCGGATTCTTCGGCGAGCGTTCGATCGCGATCTTGGCCTCGGCATTCGCGGCCTCCATGCGATTGAGCCGTTCGAGAGCCACTGCCCGCAGATAATGTCCTTCGGGCGAGTCGTCGACGGGCTGGGCAGAAAGCTTGTCGAGCGCCTCTTGAGCACGCTCAAACCGCAACGCCTTGCGAGCCGCGAGTGCAGCGGGGGAAAGTCGCTCACTTCCACAACCAGAGATCGCGACCAAGATCATCAGGCTGAAAAGGGTTAATGTCCTTGGAGTGTATTCGCTCTTCGACATGAGAATCTCAAATCAACGGCTCGTAATGATCGACCGGCGCGGAGCCAGTCAGTCAAAACGTCAACCGAAAGTAAAACTGGTTGGTTCCCGAATGAACGTTGCGAGCAAGCTGCACGACTTTCAAAGCGCCCACCATTTTCTCGGTCGCCTGCTTGGCATCTTTGTCGCTACTCGAACGCTCGAACTGCTGAACTCGAATCGTGACTCGATGCTTGCCGATCTTCGCGCCATTGTGAACGTCATCCAACGACAATCGAAATCGCCCATCGGCAGTACTTGTCGCTGTTGATGCTCTCCCTGCCGATTGCCCATTGGCATTCAACGGCTCAAACAAAACTTCTGCGATGACCGGCTGACCACAAAACGTGATGTCACCTTTGACCTCGGCCAACGATTCATCTCGCCGACCGCAGCCGGCGATGAACAGCAAGCTCAGACAAAGAAGAGTTGATTGTCGTGACATGTTGGCCGGTGATCTTCTGCTTAAAAACGAGAACGAGGTCACGTCTCACTTTCAGACCAGCACGACGCACCAGCGAGTGGTTGAGCTTGAACCACTCGCTGGTGCGTCGTGCTAACAATAATCCGCTGTCAAAATGTTTGCCCGGAAAGAACCTCTCGACCGCCGATTGTCGACAGTCCTTCAAAGACTCCTTGATCAATGTTCTGATTCAAAAACCGGACAGTACCGTCAGCAAACAAGAACAACGCTCCGCCGGTGTGAGCCGACTGAAACGAATACAAAGGGCGTTCGATCGACGTCACGCCCATCGTGAGCGGACGCGGGTTCATCGGAAAAGGAATCCCCGTTCCCGCAGGCGAGACCGGGCAATCGGGCAATTGAATGTCTCGCGTCACAGCGTACGGATCGACGACCCACGCATTCCCCGCCGGTGCGAAGTAAACAACGGCGGCCATGGCCCACGGATACTCGACGGGCAACATCGGATAGCTGGAATCCGGGCCGCCGTACGTCAGCAAGCTGCCGCTCTTCTCACCCATCAAAAATGTCTGCGAAGCGCCGTCGCGAATGTCTTGTAAGCGACACGTGCTGTTGTAACCAAACGCTCCGCGAGTTGACGGCCACTGCTGCCAGAAGTGCAACAGCCCACCGGGGCAAGCGGCCTCCGCACCGGGCAACGCTCGAATGATGTCCGCTCCGTGGCTGAAGGAATAATCGGACGGCGATCCGGCCATGAATGCGGCCCCGCCTCCGATGTTCGTTGCCGTGTGCGAGGCACTCGGACAAATCAACGTGGGCAGCAACGTTTGATTGAGCGGCCACATCGAGCGATCGGTCACATCGGTCATGCTCGAAAGCCACGTCTTGCGAAAGTCGTACTTTGCATAGAGTGCCTGAAGCTCAATGTACGGCAACAGCATGTGAAACCCGGACCAATGGCAACGGTACTGCAAGCCCGATCCACCGGGCGGCGGTGGCGGATTCCCGTCTTCTTGCCGCACAAAGCTCGGTGGAAAACTTTTGTGCGTTCCTTCGTAGCTATGCAGCGCCACGCCAAGCTGTTTGAGATTGTTCTGGCACTGAGCCTGTCGCGCTCGCGACCGAGCTTGTTGGACTGCCGGCAAAAGGAGAGCCAACAAGATCCCCACGATCGCAATCACAACCAGCAGTTCAATCAACGTGAAGCCAGTCGCTCGCGACTGCGTACAGCGAGACGGCCAACGCAATCCAGTGGGGTTCATGATACGTGGGATTCTAGGCCAGGGTTCTCAGCCCGTGCGATGTCGATCCTCGGAGGCGGTGGAAAGATTGAGAGTCGAAGGCTGAAGTGCGATTGATCGCTGTCGGGGTACTATTCTTCGGCGTTGATTTGCGATTTCAGCTTCTCTTGTTCGAGCTTGTACTGTTCGAGAGCCCGAATCCGCTTGTCCGAGAAAGCCGGCATCTCCACCGGTCCATCGTGAAGGTAGTAAGCTTCGCGACTTGATGAATCAGGTTTCTTTCGACCGGCGATCTCGCACCCAGTCGTTAAGACCAGCAGTCCGGCGATCAGCCATATTGGAATCGCAGTGTGACGCATGGCCGAATCCTTCTGTCGCAGGACTATTGAGCTTCGTCATCAATCCCGGACTTCAGCTTCTGCTGCTCAAGCTTGTATTGCTCAAGAGCCTGAACCTGTTGAGTCAGTTTGAACTCAGGTCCGGCGGGGAAGTATTGGACGTCGTCCTTCAAGTAGTACGCGGACGGCAGCGCTTGGCCTCCCACAGTTGTTTGACAGCCGATGGCCGTTGCAAACAGGGGACACAACATCGCAACAACTAAACCTGCTGGGATTCCATTCCGCCACATGGTCGGGCCTCTCTAAACGAGTCGATCCAAAAGACACTTCTTTGATCGACCGGCACGACCAGAAACTTCGGCAGAATTTACCAAGTTTTCCAAGAAGGTCCGCAAGCCGCTGATTCGGCATGAAGCTACGCAGTTTGGATAAAAGGGCGAGTCACTCAACCGACCACTCACCCTTAACGTGAATCGTCGCGAAAATTTACTTCCCCGCAAAAAGTCACCACCACCTTGCTCGCAGCCCGAAACGCAAATGCCAAACAAGTTACCGAAATCGCCGCCGGAAATTTCCACAAGAGAACAATCAACTCGCCTGGATTATTCCGGCTCAAGCGAGAACCCCCTTTTTCAACTCGACGTTGATGGCCGCTGAAGTGCCCTCAAGACTCGCCCGGTCCTTGGACACTGTTTGCCACGATTGTCGGCAGAAAAGGTCAGCGGCATGGCACGCTGCGATCTCGAATCACGACAAAACACGGGGAATTGTTGCAGTTTTTGAGTGCGGCACACGGCTTGCTTGGAGTCCGTTGGCCAACGCTGTCGCTGCGAGAGGCACGGAGGTTTCGACCGACGGTGTGGCCTCTTTCAAACAGACGTTATTGAAGACGAACTGACCCGCCGATCCCGCGATGGGAGGGTCGGCTGGGGATGTAGCTGGGGTTTCTCCGCGTGGGAGGAATTCTGGACGAGCGCCTACATTCCCCAGCCGACCTTCTCATCGCGGTTTCGGTGTGCGCGGAATATCATTCGTCGCATGACAATTCTCAACTCATCTGCGGTTTCATCCTCTTCTGTGAACTCGTTCGACCTTTCTTTGCCCAAGGTTTCGAGCGACAACGATTCGACATCGCCAACATTGTCGCTGCGCGTTTGTAGCTTGGAGAGCCGCAAGCAAAGCGAGATGCGATCGTTGATCGAGCGGCATGGTGGCATCGCGACAATCGCTCCATCACTGCGTGAAGTGGCGTTGGAAGACAATGTCGTGGTCTTCGGATTCCTCGATCGTCTGCTCGCGAAAGAAATTCACGCCGTTCTCTTCATGACGGGGGTCGGTGCCAAAGCGATGTTGGAAGTGATCGAGACGCGGCTCGGTCGCGCGGCGTTCTTTCAAGCGTTACAAGGTTGCTGCGTCATCGTCCGTGGTCCGAAGCCCACCGCTGTGTTACGCGAATGGGGAGTCCGCATTGATCATCGTGCTCCGGAACCGAACACGTGGCGTGAGTTGCTCGCCGTCATCGACACGGGCTTACAGTTCCCGTCAGAGCCAAACGCAACCGATCTGCGAAGCCGGACGATCGCCATTCAAGAGTACGGTCAGCCGAGTCATGAGTTGTACGCCGCATTGAGAGAGCGCGGCGCGAACGTGTTGCCGGTTCCGGTCTATCGCTGGGAGCTTCCCGAAGAGACCGCGCCGCTCGAAGCCGCGATCCGCGAGACCGTGGCGGGAAACTTCGATGTGCTGCTGCTGACGAGCGCTCAACAGATTCGCAATACGCTCGAGATCGCCGATCGCTTGAGTTTACGAGAACCGTTCCTCACCGCTGCGAATCGGTTGACTGTCGGTTCGATCGGCCCGACTTGCTCGGAAGCCCTGCGTGACGCGGGACTCAATGTCGATCTTGAGCCATCGCATCCGCACATGGGGCACCTCGTCCGCGAGTCATTGGAGTTCGCGAGACGTCGCCGCGCAACAGACTGAGCCGCCGCCATACCAGCCCGCAGCGCCAGTGATCTCTTCAAACCCCATCGAGCTAGTTTGATAGAGTTTCTTTGCAGGTTGAATCATTGGCTGACCGAGTCACTGAGTGCGGAGCCTGTGTTCAAAATTGGTTCTCAGCCAACTATGTTGAACATGCCATTTCCATGCCACCACTTTCCAGGGATCGGATTTCGTCATGGCCAATCAGGACTACGAGAAGCTCGGGCAATTTTATCTCGGCAAGCACTACGATCTCGATGCTCAACAGCCGAAGCCGGAATACTTGTTGTATGACGCCAAAGATTTGACGACGCACGCAGTCGTTGTGGGCATGACCGGCAGCGGTAAGACGGGGCTTTGTTTGAGCCTGCTCGAAGAGGCGGCGATCGACGGCATCCCGGCGTTGATCATTGATCCGAAAGGCGACCTCGGAAATTTGTTGCTGACGTTTCCGCAATTGCGTGCCGAAGACTTTCGACCGTGGGTCGATCCAGCAGAGGCAACTCGACACGGTCAGACGCCCGATCAATTTGCGGCGCAGTCGGCGAGTGCTTGGAAGACGGGACTGGCCGAGTGGGATCAAGACCCGTCGCGTATCGCCAAGTTTCGTGAGGCGTGTGACATCGCGATCTACACGCCGGGAAGCCGAGCCGGATTGCCGCTGACCGTCGTGCGATCGTTTGGAGTTCCGCCGCAAGCAGTACTCGACAACAGCGACGCGATGCGGGAGCGAGTCTCCGGAGCGGCGGCCGGTTTGCTCGCGTTGCTCGGCATTGACGCCGATCCGATTCGGA
>JAYUFI010000652.1:0-1666 GCA_043738805.1 Planctomycetaceae bacterium
GCTTGGCCGGTGCGGATGAAGTCGCGCGGTGTAATCATGCGAGTGTTGATCGCCGACAGAACTGCCGAGTCTGCGATCAGTGGGCGAAACGGTTCCATGAGGTCGAGGGCCAACGCCGGGCGACCAAAACGCGGTTGGTGGTAGAAGCCGAGATACGGATCGAATCCAACGGCATGACAGACGATCGACAAGTCTTTCGACAACATGCTGTAAGCCAGCGAGAGCAGCGCGTTGACGGGGTCTCGCGGCGGGCGGCGGTTGCGGTTGGTGAAGTCGAAGGTGAAAGGACTCGCTCGCTTCGCTGATTCGTCCATCACGGAATGCTCCGTCGTCAACTCTTCATCCGGGCCATCCACCTTCAGCATTCCATTGAGGTTCTCGAAGTAGAGGCGTGCAGAATTGCCCTCAATGCCGAGCAGTTGCGGCAGCGAGTCGGCTCGTTCGGCGTCGCCTTGGTATTCCTTCAACAAGGCGAGTGTGTGACGTGGCGGCTCGACGTGGTTTCTCAACAGCATTGTGCGTTGATTGCGAATCTTGCCGGAGACCAGTTGCCGCGCCAGAGACAGACAAAACTCTGGGCGGTCGGCGTGACGGAATTGTTCGCGGCGGAGGAAGATATTCTTGATGCCGATGCCTTGCGTCACTCCGTAGAACCAACCGCCCATCGAAAAATAGCTGATGGGAATCTCGGCGGCACACAGCGATTGGATTGCCTGCGTACTGATTTGGATGTTGCCAAAGACGTTGAGTTGGCTGATGTCATTCATGCGAACTTCGCTGACCTTCTTGTCGCGGTCGTGAACTTGGATCACTTCACCCGATTTGCCAACTCGAAAGCCCTGGCTGTTGAGGTACAGCGGTTTGAGGTCATCGCGAGCTGGGATCAACTTGCGAACCTCAATGTTGGAAAGGTCGCGCTTCGGAAGCCCGATGCGTGCCGGCTCGTCCGAGTCAAACATCGTGAGTTGTCGAACCGGCTGTTGGTTGCTGAGCTCGATGCAGACGCGGGTCTCGTCTGGCAAACAGATTCCGACCAGCGAACACCTCGCACACTTCGGACTATCAACCAACGGTGGCGGGATTGGTCCGAATGCGGTCTCACGAGCTTTCTTCAGCGCATTGAGCGTGAAGGCGATCAGTTCGTCATCGAGCGGCACACGCACACGCTGTTTGGTGGCGACGTAATAAATGACGGTTTCTTCGCAGCGATAGCCGTTCTCACGGAGAATCAGACCTTGAGCGGCGAGTTGCACGCGGTCGGTATCCCAAGCGGTCAGTTCGCCCTTTTCGCTGTCTTTCCGTGGTTTGCCGATCTTGTAATCCACTGGCACGACGAGATCGCCTTCGCCTTCGATCAAATCCAGCTTCGCGATGAGCTGATGCGTGTCGCTCGCCAACTGCACCGACCGCGAGTGTATTTTCTCATTCGTCGCAATCAGTTCCTCGGCCGCTGGCAGCGCGTCTTCCTTGCGTTCAAGTTTTTGATGCCGCAGCGATCCGGCCACTGTGTCCACACTGTTGACGAACACTCCTTCAACCCACTCGTAATAGAACAGTCGTGGGCAATAAACGAACTCGTTGAGCATCCGCGCCGGCAGGTAGTCAGGCTGCTCGGCGGAGTCAGAGCCAGCACGCTCCGTAAGCTGCACCAGCGGCTGAAACGGAG
>JAYUFI010000653.1:0-1666 GCA_043738805.1 Planctomycetaceae bacterium
GGATCGAAAGCGATCGAGATCGGCAACAACGGAGCGGTCGTCGCTGACGGAGTTGACGTCGATCAACTGCGCATCGTCGAGTTCACTGATCCCACGAAATTGGAACGCATTAGCACGAGCGGATTTGCCGCCCCGAAAGGAATCGAACCGAGTCAGCTTGAGCAACCGCATCTCCGCCAAGGGGTGCGCGAAATGTCCAACACGAGTGCGGTTCAAGAGATGGTTCAGATGACGACCGGGCTGCGTCAGTTTGAAGCGACACAGCGCGCGTTGCGAGCGATCGGTGACGCCATCGGTCTCACCACGCGACCTACAGGGAAATAACAGCCATGATGAAAGCACTTTTCACCAGTGCGTCAGGAATGTTGGCCCAGCAGACGGTCGTCGATACGACGGCCAACAATCTGGCCAACGTCGACACGACCGGCTTCAAGCGAAGCCAAGTCGAATTCCAAGACTTGCTGTATCAAACCGTACGCAATCCTGGCACGCAGGGAGCCAACGGCTTCGAGATTCCAACGGGCATTCAGATCGGCAGCGGCGTGCGCACGTCGGGCATCACGAAAATCTTTTCCGAAGGGACTCCGGAAAACACAAGCAACACCTTTGATATCGCGATCGACGGACAAGGCTTCTTCCAAGTGCAAATTCCCGGCGGCGAAAATCGCTACACGCGAGACGGCTCCTTCCGCACGAACTCGACAGGGCAATTGGTCACCGCCGATGGCTTTGTGTTGCAACCTCCCGTGACGATCCCCACCGATGCGACGTCAATCACGATTGGTACCGACGGTACCGTCTCGGTCACGCAACCTGGTTCATCGGCAGCGACCAACGTCGGTGCGATTCAGACAGCACGGTTCTCAAACCCCGGCGGCTTGCGTGCCGAAGGTCGTAACCTCTTCAGTGATACAACCGCATCGGGAACCGCGCTGCCGGGAACTCCGGGTGAGAACGGACTTGGTTCGTTGCAGCAAGGTTTTCTCGAACGATCGAACGTGCAAGTCGTCACTGAAATGATTCGGCTCATCACTGCGCAACGCGCGTTTGAAGCAAGTCAGCGAGCGGTCCTCACCAGCGATCAAATGTTGCAAGCCACGAATGGCATGGTGAGGTAACACAATGACGACTCACATCATGTCAACACAAAGACAGCCAGAGATTCCGGTGAGCCGGGCGGCGTCAGCCCCCCAGTCTGGCGATGAATACACCGGGGGGCTAACGCCGCCCCGTTCGCCGGTGAAATTTCTTTTACCAGTCTGTTTCGTGACGTTTTGGGGAATCGCTTTGATCGCCATGCCGCCCGCTGAATGTTGGGCCGCGTCGCCGGACAAAGCGTCTGAGTCATTCGATCGAGTCGTCATCACATTGCGAGATTCGGCACGGATCACATCGTCGGTCGTGCGTGTTGTGGATGTTGCCGAACTTCGCGGTGGTTCAGAAGCCTTGCGAAAACAAATCGCATCGCTCGATCTGGAAGACGCGCCGAAAGACGGCAAGCAGACAGAAATCTCCGCTCGACGCATCGAGTTTCGGTTGCGAGTTGCCGGGATTGATCCCCGATCGATTTCGATTCGCGGTTCCACAGTGCAGATCACGACGTCGGCCAAGACTGGCGTCTCGCGCTCAAAGACACGCGATGAAGGCTCCGACGTTGAAGCCAAGC
>JAYUFI010000654.1:0-1664 GCA_043738805.1 Planctomycetaceae bacterium
AGCGTTCGCCCTCGCTTACGCTTCGGGTTAGTGATGCCGGAGTCGGGAAGTTATTGCGCTCCCGTTCCTTAGCTGGAACAGATCAGCGGGATTGACTCCGGGTTGAAGAACACGACGACAATCCTTCGGCAGTTTTCAACGACTTTTCTGACGCAGACACATTGATGGCGTGTGGCAGCGCGGAGAGCGGATATTTTTCAAAGTCCTGCCTACACTCCTGACCTGATTCTCGGAGCCGTTCAACTCTTCTTTTTCGCAAGCGAGTCGTTGTCTCATGAAAGCGATTGCCGTTAAGCCGCGTCAGCCCAATAGCGTTCATCTCGCGGAACTCCCGAAGCCTCGATGGGAAGATGTCCCCAACGGACGCGGTGTGCTCGTCAAAGTTTTGAAGGTTGGCGTCGATGCGACCGATCGCGAGATCAACGAAGGGCTGTATGGCGCACCGCCACCGGGCTACGACTTTTTGGTGATCGGCCACGAATCGTTCGGCATCGTCGAAGCGGTTGGCCCCAACGTGCGGCATGTGAAGCCCGGCGATTACGTCAGTTGCACGGTGCGACGGCCCGGCGGTTCGATTTACGACCGCATCGGTCGTTCGGACATCACCAGCGAAGAGACCTACTACGAACGCGGCATCAATCTGTTGCACGGCTACATGACCGAGCACTTCGTCGATGACGCCGAGTTCATCGTTCACATGCCGACGGCGATCAAACATCTGCATGTGCTCGCCGAACCGATGAGCGTGGCGGCGAAAGCGGTGCAACAAGCGTATGAAGCTCAGCGACGCTTGCAGGTTTGGGAACCGAAGATCGCTTACGTCACCGGAGCGGGCCAGATCGGATTGCTGACGACGTTGTGTCTGCGACTGCGCGGCGTTGAGGTCTACACGATTGCACGCGCCCCGAAGCCGAATTTGAAAGCGGAAATCGCCGAGCAGTTCGGTGCGACTTACGTCAGCTCGAAAGAAATCTCGCTGTCTGATTTGGCGAAGAAGACCGGCAAGCCCGACTTGATCATCGAAGCGACCGGCAGCAGCGAGACCGCGTTCGAGTGCATGTCGGTGCTGAATCTCAACGGTGCGCTCGTTTGGACCAGTATCACGGGCGGCAATCACAAGACGACGTTGCCGACGGACAAGATCAATCTCGAATGGGTGCTGGGGAACAAGCTGCTGCTCGGTTCGGTCAACGCGAACTTCCGACACTTTAACTTGGGAATCGCCGACATGGCTCAGGGTGAAATCGTCTATCCGGGAGTCCTGCAAAAAATTCTGACGACGCCGGTGAATGGGCTGGATCAATACGCGGAAGTGATCCGCTTGCTGACCGAAGACAAGCAAGCGTTGAAGGTGTTTGTGAACGTGGCTGATGAGTGAGAGCGAGAGACGGTGCCAGATCCCATACGTCCCACGAGTCCTACACATGCCGATAAAAGTTTCATCGCCAGCCGTGCTCAACGCTGAAGAACAACGTCTCGCCGCAGCACACGATCGTTCTTCTGATTGGCAGCGTTGGGGGCCGTATCTTTCCGAGCGGCAATGGGGCACGGTTCGCGAAGACTATTCGGAACATGGCGAATGCTGGAGCTTCTTCACTCACGATCATGCTCGCAGCCGCGCTTATCGCTGGGGCGAAGACGGGCTGCTGGGGATTTGCGATCGG
>JAYUFI010000655.1:0-4460 GCA_043738805.1 Planctomycetaceae bacterium
GTCGATCGACCTCGTGACGAAAGACGCTTACGAACCGCTGTTGCCGCTGTCGGTCGTCGTTCACATCGACTACCAAAAAGCTCCCAGCGTGATTCAGCGATTCGGTGACGTGAAGAAGCTCATCACCCAGACACTCGACCCGATGTTGAGTGCCTACTTCCGAGACGTCGCCCATCGACGGACGATGCTGGGACTCTTGCAGGAACGTGATGCGATCCAACTCGAAGCACGCGATGAGCTGCGTCGGCGGTTCAGCGAGTTTGACATGGAGTGCGTCGATGTCTTGATCGGTAAGCCGGACACATCGGTTCCCGGCGGCCCGATCGAAACGCTGCTGGAACAGTTGCGACAACGGCAGTTGTCGGTCGAGCAACTCGAAACGTTCGACCGCCAACGAACCGCCGCCGAGAAACAGCGTTTGCTGAACGAGTCGCAGGCTCAAGCCGCATTGCAACCCAAGCTGACGCAGGCACGTGTCCAAATTCAAATTGCCGAAAGCGAAGCGGAAGCCGATCTCGCCCGCGCTCGCAAGAACGCGGAAAAGACGATCGTCGCCGCCGATGCCGAACTGGCTCAATCGCGACGTCGTGCCGAACAGATGGTCGTCCTGGCCGAAGCCGAGAGTCAGCAGCGAATTCTCGCCGGCCGTGGCGAGGCACAGAAGGTGATGCAGATCGGACTCTCCGAGGCGTCGGTGTTGCTGCGCAAGGTCGCGTCATACGGCGACCCCCGTTTGTACGCACTGGCGCTCGTCTCCGAGCAATTGGCCAACAGCACTCAACCGCTGGTCCCCGAGCGGCTCTTCATGGCAGGCGGCGACGGCACCAGCGCGGGCGGACAATCGGGGCAAGGTCTGCTGGGGATGCTCATCAACCTGTTGGTCGCCGAGAAGTCCGGCTTCGATCTCGGCAACACGCCCGAGCTGGAACAACTCAAACAGTTCTCCGATCGCATGGTCCAAGACGCGATGCAGTCGATGAGCACAAACTCCACGGCGTCGAGCGAATCAGGTTCGACTGAAGAGCATGTGCAAACAACGGCGTAGATCGGCGAAATCACAAAGTCAGGCCGGCGGCATTGAGGCCACCGGCCTGATGATTTTGATGAATCGTACTGGTGGCGAGCGTATCGAAGTTCTGGTCCGAGTCTCGACCACCATGACCGGTAGCCTTGCTACAGCCGATCGAGCAGATCAATCCAGCGAACAATCGCCTCGACGCCGTCTGCTCCGGGATAGCGGTGCTCTGATTCTTGATCGCTCGTGAAACTCACGGGGAACTTCAACTTTCGCAGTCCGGCGACGTGCTGTTCGATCAGCGGACAGACGGGGTCTTTGCCGCCGCAGAGCAAATGAAATTGCAGGCGATATTCCGGCAAATTTTCGGGTGGCGGTTCGGACAACGGGGCGGCGGTCAAAACCAAACCGCGAAAAACATCGCGGTACTTGAACGCCAAATGCGTCGCGAACGAGCCGCTCTTCGAGTAGCTGTGCAGCACGATGCGGCTCGCGTCGATCGAATACTTCTTCCGGAAGGTCGCCACCGTCTCACGCACAAACTCCGCTTCGTTCGCTTGCCAGCCGGCTCCCAGATCGGCCGCCTTCAGGCCGAGCAAGATGATGCCGCGTTGCTCACACGAAGATTTCCACAGATCGTAGATTGTCGCCTCCAATGTATCTCCGGGAGGATGCAGCCAGACCGTCAGGGCATAGCCAAACGCCGGGTTGTAGTCCTCGGGCACGAATGCCCAATACGAATTCTTGCTCTCTTCAATCTGCTCGGTGAAGCGTCCTGTTCGCGGACGCTCTTTCTCGTCAGGCGCTTTCGCCTCCTGTTTCGGATCATTCGCTTTGTCAGCGGCAGCCTCTTTCGGTTTCGCCTTGTCATCCGCCGGCACGGACTCAATGACCGCGCTAGGCAACTCGGCGGGGATTTCATCAATGACTGTGCCGAGCGTCACTTCGAGAGTTTGCTCCTTGCCCTCGCGCTGGACAACGAGCGTCGCCTTCTCTGTCGGTCGCACTCGGCTGACGAGATCCGTTAATTGCGACGCCGAGGTCACGGCCTGATCGCGAAACTTGACGATGCGGTCACGCGGCTTGAGTTCGATCTTCGCCGCCGGGCTGTCCGGATAAATCCAACGAACGCCAACACCAGCTTCCTGCTTCCTGTCCCCAGCGTCCTGCCCTCTGATCGCTTCACGGACCGGCAACATGCCGAGGAATCCCGCTTCAAACGGCTTCAACTCACCGACCAATGTGATGTCCGATTTCAGCGTCTGTTCGCCCCGTTTCACGGAGATCGACAGTTTGTCTCCTTCGATCTTACTCCCCAACACTTGCCGCACTTGAGCCGCTCGCGAAACCTTCTGTCCGTTCAACTCGACGATGACATCTCCGTCCTTGATTCAGCTTGATAAATCGGCGAGTCATAACGGACTCGATCGATCTTCGGCTCTTGCTCATACAAATCCTGCGACGCGAAGCTGAACCCAGCGAGCCCCTGCCGGATGTCTTTCCCTTGCTTCAAACGATCGAGCGTCGCCAGCACATCTTCCAACGGAATCGCGAAGCCGATTCCGGAGTCATACCACTCAACCCCCGCGACCGGCGAATTGTCCATCGGCGACAGCGGCACGAGCACGCCGAGCACACGACCGTCAACATCGACTAACGCCCCGCCGTAATTCACCGGCGAAACCTTTGCATCCGTTTGAATTGCCTTGCCCCACACGCGATTCACCGCGCTCACAATCCCGACAGAGACATTCGGAGCGTTCGCATCCAACGCACGCCCCACCGCGATCGCCCACTGGCCGACCTTAATCGCCCCCTTCGGAGCCGGTTGAGCCGGTACGAGACCGCTCCCATCAATCTTCAACAGCGTCAGCATCCGCGACGTGTCATTGGCGACAACCTTCGCCGCCAGCCGACGTCCATCCGTCAGCGACACAATGATCGACGCCGGCTTGGAGATGAAATTGAACGAACTCGAAATCACATACCCGTCCGCCGACAACACCAGCCCCGTCGTCGGCCCATTCCCCACCGCGAACTTCTGAACCTGATCGAGTCCGCCCACGGTCTCGATCCGCACCAACGACGCCGCGACCTGCGTCGCCGCTTGCTTGAAAGCTTTTTCTTCCTGCTCTTCGAGCTCGCGCGACGGGCCTTCGGCATACGCGACACCAGAGGCAACGAGAAGCAGGTAGGCGGCAACCTTACCGCGAGTGAATGTCGCACAGATAATGGTAAGTGACTTCTCGATGAACGCTGAAAACGACATCCAACCAATCGCAAATAACAGAATCGCGACGACCTTCGCCGACTTGTTGAACGGCCACGAGTCAACTCCGAAAACGAACTCATTCACTGTCCATGAAAGTCGCAAACAGAGCGACAATGACCACGAAAATCCGGCAAACATCAACGATCCGACAATCATCAAAGCTGCGACCGATATCAATTTCGATCGGGATGACGAAGACGTTGTTGGCTTTGGTTGCTCGCTAACCAATTCTTCTTGGCAATTCTCATTGAAGAACTCTTTCACGGTTACTCCTTATTCTTCAACAACCGGAATCGACCATCGTCACCATAGATGTCCTCGCGACGGAAAGTGTTTGAGGGATCGGACAACTCACAGTCGTATTTTCCCCATGAGCCAACAAAGCTCTTGCGAGACACGTCGGCCCGTTCATCTTCGATCACAACAACGATTCGTCGTGGGCTAGGCAACCAGTCCTGTCCCAACGGTATCTCAACCAACAACCGATGGTCGTCGGTCACTGAAGCCAGCGTTTCGATCGTTTTCATTTCGTGTCATCTCCACTTCGTTTCAACCACCGAAGTCTACTCCTTCTTTTTCAGCACCGGCATCTCGATCGTCACCAACTCATTGCCGCGCCGCACCACCAGCCGCAATCGGTCACCCGATTCGAGGCGTCCGACGGCGTCCTGCATCACTCGGCATGTTTGAATCAGCTCGTCGTTGATGAACAACACCAAGTCATCCGCCTTCAACCCCGCCTTCGCCGCAGGACTGTCCGGCTGCACGAGGTCAACAAACGCCGGAGTCCGATCGACCACATCTGGAACCAGCAGGAATCCAAAGTCGAGCGGCTTGTATCGCCGCGGCTTTGACGCCGGTTCGTCCTCGTTGGGATCTCGTTTGGCCGTGAATTGCCCGCTGATGATTTGCTGGATCGATTCGCGGAGTTCCGTGATCGGGATCGCGTAATTGACCCACGTGTTCGATTTCGAATTGCGCAGCTCTTGGCCAATCATCCCCAACAACCGGCCGTCGCGCGTCGTCAGTACACCGCCGGCAGCGCCCGAATTGTTCGTCACCGCATCCACCACGAAAACCGGCCCCGTATACGGACTCTCAAAGGCCCCCCGCCGCGCCTCTAAATTCGTTCGTGAGGCAATGACTCCATGAATGACCGACACCGGCTCATCA
>JAYUFI010000656.1:0-1662 GCA_043738805.1 Planctomycetaceae bacterium
GGACGGACATCGGCTTGGTCGTGTGCCTGCAAGAAAACGATGGCCGAATGCGCATCCGACATCTCGTACGTCTGACCGTGGAGCGGCAAAACGAACACGGTCACGACGCGCCGATTCAGTGACACTTCCAAGGCGGCGATGAAGTCCGCCAAGTCGGAGGCGTGCTGCTGCCGCAGCGACTCGGCGATCTGACGCTTTTTGCGGTCAGACAGAGCCTCGAACCGAGCGACCTTCTTGGCCAACTCGCGATCGGAAGTTTTCTCTTCGAAGGCAGCGTCGATGCCCACCGTCGCAAAAGCGGCGACCACGCTTTGGTAGGTAAAGTAAACGAGTTGAAAACCGTGCGAACGAAGTTGTGTCAGCGATCCTGCGGTGAAAACACCGGCGAGAACAACGCCCAGAAACGGATGCGACTCGCGGTACGTTTCGGCCAGCGGAATGATCGCTCCCTGAATCTCTTGCGCTTTGTTGCGCGAGTGCTTCGTGTAGCGTCGCCAAGCGATTTCGATGAACGCCTTCGGGCTACCGAGAGATTCCTCGGTTCCGCCCAACTCGATGACGTAATCAAGATCGTGCGTGTTTCCCTGGAGGTCTTTCCACGCGACCTTGTTGAGTCCCCTCCGAGCGGCTCGCGGATGTTTTGAATCCAGATACAGACCGTGTCGGCGGCAAAGGTCTTCGAGTGGCCCTCGAATCGCGACTTCAAGAACCTCGCCGATGAGTTGGCCGAAGCGGTGAGCGGGAGACTGTGCCATCGTTGCCCTTCAACCTTGAACCCACAAGCGGCCTTCGCAGAGTGGAACGCGATGTTTGCGATTCTTCCACTTCACGTTGCGATCGCGAGTCCGCTCAAACCGAAAGCTGGTGAAGCCAGCCGCGACAGCCAGCCGCCCCAGCCAGTCAATCACCGGCACATAAACTCCATAGGGTGCCGAATCGCCCACGACGAAGCACACATCACTGGGCGAATCGCAGACGCGACGCAGGGCGATCCAAACGCGAGCCAAGTCCAGGAAGTAACACGCCACCATCAAGTGATACGTCTTCTTACCCCCCTTCGTCAGTCGGACCTCGGCAAGCTGCTC
This sequence comes from Planctomycetaceae bacterium, assembly GCA_043738805.1. Classification (GTDB taxonomy): domain Bacteria; phylum Planctomycetota; class Planctomycetia; order Planctomycetales; family Planctomycetaceae; genus SXKJ01. The sequence goes on from JAYUFI010000656.1 coordinate 1,086, forward strand.
GCAGATGTCGGTGATCCCCGCACGAATCGGATCGAGCACCGGATCAGCCAGCACTTCCGGCAAATTGACGGTTCGTTCGGGCACATGCTGGCTACAAGATCGCAACAAGTGGCAACGGACTTTCGCTTGCAGTTCACTCCAGCTTCGCAGTTCGCCAAAGAACGACATCTCCAACCGCGTGGCGTCGGCATAATCAAAATTGTTCGGGTACGGCGGTGACGTCACAACCAAGTTGGCGAACCCGTCCGGGACTCCTTCGCAGGTTCGAGCATCCCCTTGAATCAAGCGCGCGGCCGGCCCGGTTCGATCCGCGAAGTCGAGCATGTCGCGGTAGATCGTGCGGCTGAGATTGTCGAACGCGATGTCCGGCGTCTGCGGCGCGCTTTTCGATTTCTTCGGCAACACGTACTGCCACTGCGCGGTCCCGGCGTGCGAGCACTTCCTCAAGATGCCCGTCAACGCGAGCCACGCCAACTTCGCGCTGGGCGAATTGTCATCGAGTTCAATCACCGCTCGCCGCAGCCCATCCAACGCAGACAACGTCTCGTCGTCGTAGCACTCGCGAATCAGCTTCGGA
>JAYUFI010000657.1:0-11826 GCA_043738805.1 Planctomycetaceae bacterium
CTGTGCTGTAGGGATCCATGAAACCTCCTCCTTAAGATGACCCCTAATCTACCGGGCTTACCAAGATCGCGCTAGACCTCCGATGGAACTGCTCTAGGCTCTCCGTGTGCCGATGTGTTTTGTCCGATCCATAATCGGTTTCCATCCGGATCGTCGATCCGAAATTCGGTGAGTCCATAGAAGGTGACATCCAGTTCCGGCACAGCCAGACCGTTCTGTTGAACCTGCTTGTGATACTCGACGACATCATCCGGGTAGAGATAGAGGATTGAGTCGCGAAACCTTTCTGGGTGTGCATTGATCGATTGATCCACCATCAAACGACATTCGTCGAAGCGGAGCATTGCCCAGCCCCAATCGTCATTTCGTTTCTCGACCTCGAAACCCAGCATCTCGCAGTAAAACTCCACGCTCGCGGGCATGCTCTTGACGGGCAGCATCGGTATCAATCGGGACATCTTCATCGAACGACTGCTCTGCATTTATGCGCCCAAATGTTCAGTTAACCGCACGCAACCTTTAACGACAAGAACGCTCAACGCGGCGATAGGACGGGGCAGCAAACTATCGTTGGGGATGCAACTTTCCAAGTTGTCGCCGAACGATTCGAGTCACGCGCGCTGGATGCCGCGACCGTGGCGTGTATCATCGCCACCGAGGCGTTGCACAGTGGTCGGTGCGTTGTGTTCGACGAATACGCTCGCACGAGTCGCATCGAGTAACACTTCCCGCCAGCGATTTTTTCACGCCACCGAGTTCATCTCGGTGGTTCCCGCGCTTTTGCACTACGTCAGACTATACCCCACGCGGTACGGATTTCCTCTTCTCCGAAAAATCTCTCATTCAGTGCCGCGCGCGGTATAAGAAGCGCGGGAACCACCGACGCAAGGTCGGTGGCGGAAAAATCACACGTTCTTCCCGCTCGGAACATTTTCATGACCGCTCTTCGCCACTCACACGGCATCACCCGCCGACAGATGATTCAGGCTGGCGTCATGGGATTAGCCGGGCTGTCGTTATCCGATGTGCTGCGGTTGCGAGCCATCGCGGACGACTCGAACGTCGCGCCGCGCGACACGGCGATCATCTACGTCCTGCAAGAAGGAGGCGCTTCGCAATTCGAGACCTGGGATCCAAAACCCGAAGCGGACGATTCGATTCGCGGCGAGTTCGGTACCGTGGCGACGCGCGTGCCGGGCATTCACTTCAGCGAGATTCTGCCCGAGCAAGCTCAGATCATCGACAAGCTGACGGTTCTCCGTTCGGTCCATCATCCCTCGACGCAGCATTCGTCGAGCGTGCATCTCATCAAGACGGGCTATTACTGCCGGCCCGAATCGGACATCAACGAGATGCCCAGCATCGGCTCGCACATCGCGCGGCAGCGCGGATCGGTCGCGGCGGGTGTGCCGATGTATGTCACGCTCAACAAGGGTGCCCGGTACGGCAACGGATTTTATTTGGGAGCCGGAACCAATCCCTTCGACGTGCGAAATGTTTGGACCGGAAACGATTACGAGAATCCCAACGACACCCGCATCGTGATTCCGAATCTGTCGCTGGTCGAAGGTCTGACGTTCGACCAGATCGCCGACCGCCGCAACCTGCTGACCAACTTGGACACCGCCCGGCGCATCGTCGATCGCCAGGGAGACAGCGTGGGACTCGACGAGTTTCGGCGACAAGCGTTTGACATGGTGACTGGCCCGGCGGCGCGAAACGCCTTCGATCTCGAAGCCGAACCGGCCGCGCTCCGCGATCGCTACGGACGCAATCGACTCGGCCAGAGCCTCCTGCTGGCTCGCCGCCTCGTCGAGCAGGGCATCTCGTTCGTGACGGTCGGCACATTCAACTGGGACCATCACAGCAACCTATGGAGCGACATGCGCCGCGACGTTCCCGCCTTCGACCGTGGCGTCACAACGCTGATCGAAGACTTGTACTCGCGAGGTTTGCAGCAGCGCGTGCTCGTCGTGGTGATGGGCGAGTTCGGTCGCACGCCGCGCTTCGAGGTCATCGGCCGCAACAAACCCGGCCGCGATCATTGGGGCGATGCCATGAGCGTCATGCTGTCAGGAGGCGGCCTCGCCGGAGGTCAGGTCATCGGCGCGACCGATCGACTCGGCTGGCGTCCGTCTCAATCGCCGATTCGCATCGAGCGCGTGCTCGCCACGATGTATCGCCACTTGGGCATCGACCCCGCCCAAACCGTCAACGACCACCGCGGCCGACCGCGCAACCTGCTGGAAATCCGCGAGCCGATCCCGCAGCTTTCGTGACCGCCGCGTGTGATACCGGGTTCCGCCAGAACGCCTCGATGAATCCAAACACCGAGCGGTGATGACTGGCGTAGTCGCCGTTCCGCCGTCGCAAGCAACGTCCCACTTCGCCCGCTACCGCTGGGGTATCGTGACGGCCGGAGTTGTGTCGGACGGCTGACGAATCATGGCTGCAAACCGCCGGTCGGCCTGATTGCTCGCGGCTGTCTGCGCGGGGATTTTGAAATTACGTTGGCCGATGACATCCTGGTCTCTCTCGAATGGCACAAGGAGGAAAACTTTCGACGCGCGACTTGATTGTCTTCGTAGGCACGTTGAACCAGTGCCGAAGGCTCTCTATTGAGACATTCCGACGATTGGTACAACAACCGCATGATGTTCAATCCGCTGGAATGGTTTCGAGTCAATGTGACGGACGCGAATCGCGAACCGATGAAAAAGTTCGCGTCGGGGTTGGTCGTTTGGATGTTGGCCTGGGTTGTGGTGTGGTCAACACAGACGACTCGTGTCAGTTTGGAAAAACATCTGTCGTCGCTCGCGATGCTGAGTTGGTTCGGAACGCTGATTGGCTGGGGTCTGTTTTGGGGCGGTGGAATTTTGGTGCTGCGACCTCTGTGTGAGCGCGGTTATTTTCCGTTGTGGCTGGCTCGTTGCGTGACCGTCGAGCGTTTGTCGTTGGCGGTTGCCGCCGGGCAAACGGTGCTGGTGATCCTCACGCATTGGTTTTATTCGATCATCGAAATCTGGATGTTGGCGGCGTTGGTTGGCGTGTTCGTACTCGGATCGGCCTTTGGCTGGAAACTGCCAAATTCCAAACGCCATTAAAGCCTGAAGCGTCAGCGAAGGACTTGTCGCAACAGTCCTTCGCTGACGCTTCAGGCTTCAATGTGAACATGAATAATCCAACGTCAGAACCGAGCTTCTCGCAAATCTTGAAACCGCTACAATCCCACCCCGTTTGCGGAGCCTTTTGCCTTGAACAGTCACGGACGACAGGAAGTCGTCAGCTCCCGACCGCATCTTTTCGCTTTGATTGAGGTCCAAGCATGTCCCGAGGATGGTGGAACAGTTTGTGGATCGTTTTGGTGTGCTGGAGTTTGGCCTGTTCCAAACCGACTGACACACCGGCCACTGGTAAGACAGAAGATGGAGCTGGCAGCAGCACAGCAAAAGCTGGAGGCGCGAAACTGTTGCCGCCAGAACCGGATGACGAATCGGGTTCGGCCCGCGTTTCGGACAAAGGCAAAAACGGCAAGGGACCGAAGTTGTCAGTCGGTGCCGATGATCCTTTCAAGGATGCTGCCGCCAACGAGACTTCGCCGGCAGACAAAGGTCCGGCGAGAACGTCGCTCGCGGGCAAATGGATTCTGATTCTGACTCGCCCCAGCGAAAACGGCTTCGCCGACTTTCACACCGGTATCGTCGAAGTTTCGGCAGCCAAAGGTGACGATGCTGATGCGGCTCTGAAGGCGGAATGGAATTCACAGTCAGCGGTGTTGCCTCCCGCAACGCTGCAAAAATTTGAAGTGACCCCTCAACAGATTCACTTAGAGTTTGATGTCAGCGGCACAACGCTCGACTTCCGAGGCAAGCTGAAAAACGGTGAAGTGCTCGGCAGCGCCGTGTTTGGCAACTGTCTGCCAGCTCGACTCACTGCGACCAAAGAAGAATCGCTCGAAGGCTTCAAAGTTGACCCAGAACCGGCCGACGCTCGCCAACTCGGACAAGCGTTTGCTGCTCAAGATCCGCTCGTGGCTCAAAAGGGACTGAAGAAGTTTGTGGCCGATCGTCCAGATAGCCCGTTGGGAATGATGGCGTGGGAATCGCTGATCATGATCACGGCAATGACCGGCAGTCCGACGGATGAAGTCGAAGGAATGATCAACGACTATCACGCCGCAATGGGAGCGTGGGGGCCGCGTCTGCAACAGACCGCGAAAGGGAACGTCGCGATGGTCTTAGCTCAGACCAAGTACGATCCGGAGTTCTCGTTGAAGTTTGTTTCTGCAGCCGACAAGACGATTACCGACGAGTCACTCAAAGAACTGAAAGAGCAACTGAAGAGCGCACGCGAGAGCATTCAGACAGCCCAGGCGTTGGAGAACATCGGCTCTGATGACGAAGAAGTCGCCAAGAGCGCCTTCGATTTTCTGAGCAAGTTGCGCGACAAGAGTCCGTTTGAACCGACCGTCTTGTACGGCTTGGCTCAGTACCATGAAAAAGCCAAGAAGGTCGATGCGGCGATCGGGTTGTACGCGGAAATCGCCAGCCTTCCGATGTTGGAGTCGTTCCTCCAACAGAGCTGGGGACAGAAAAAGGGCTCGCCCAAACGACCGCTCCCCAGCGAATTGCTGACCAAACTTTGGACGAAAAAGAACGGCGATACCGAGGGGCTCGATGAGTACAAAGATTCGGTTTATCGCAAGCGACTCGTGAGCTTCGCGACGCCCGCGACTTCTGATCCGGCCCCGACCAATCGCGTTGTGCTGTGCGAACTCTTCACCGGTTCGTCGTGCCCACCGTGTGTCGGCGCTGACGTGGCAACCGGCGGTTTGGAAGTGAGCTATCCGAAGTCGCAAGTGATCGTGATTCGTTACCACCAGCACATTCCCGGTCCCGATCCGATGACGAATGCGGACGGCGAAGAACGCTTCTCAAGCTACTACCGTGGTCAAGGAACTCCGGCGGTGTACCTCAACGGTGCGCCCATCAACGGCGTCGGTGGATACCTGCCAAACTCGCCGGAGATTTACAAAGGTTTGAAGAAGCTGGTTGATCAACAACTGGCAAAGAAGGCGGATGTGAAAGTTCGCTTGGTGGCCAAGATCGACGGCGACAAATTGGTTTTGAAGTCAGACGTGCAAGGACTGGATCAAGTCAAAGAAGACGACGTGAAAGATCTCCGCTTGCGAGTGGTGATCGCGGAAGACGAAGTCCATTTCTTGGCCCGTAACGGCGTTCGCAGTCATGAGATGATCGTGCGCCGCATGATCGGTGGCCCGGAAGGAACGCCGATCAAGGATGGGAAAGTGGTCGTGAGCGAGACGATTCCACTAGCCGATTTGAAAGGTTCGCTCGTGGACTATTTGAAGAAGTACGAAGAGAGCGAAGGGATCGACTTCCCGTCTAAACCGCTCGATCTGAAACGCTTTCACATTGTCGCTTTCTTGCAGAACGAAGAATCGCACGAAGTTCTGCAAACGATCGCGGTCCCCGTCGCTGTCGCAGGCTCGACCGCGTCGAACGAGATCACACCGGCGGCAGGTAAGGCTCCGGCAAAGGCAGCGACCAAGAAAGAGGCACCTGCTGAATAGCGGTCGCGAATTGATACCAGCAAACTCCGAAGGGATGATCGACAGGGGCTGCCTGCGATCATCCTTTCGGTTTTTTGTGACCCAAGTAACCCGCAGCGTGAGCGAGGGCGAGACGCTTCAAATGTCGTCGATTCAGAGCGTTTTGAAGCGTTCCCCTCGCTCACGTTACGGGTTACATGAGTCGCACTCTCCGCATCAGTGAGTCGGCGGTCGCAGGGAGCGCATCGGGACGTGGCGAGTGAATCCGGCGATATCGCGACGAATGTTTCGATGAGACTTCGGCATCGTCGCGGGGCCTTCAGCATGTTGGCCGCTGCGATTGGCTCGCGACCAACGCAACGATTTCATCGAGCCTTCGCCGCCAAAAGCGTCGTCCGGAAACGAAGCCAAGATCGAACGCAGAATCGGCAACATCAGGTCATTATTCGACGAAGGTGTGAACTGCTTGGTCTGTGGAAATGCAGATCGAAGTCCCGCCAGCAGAAAAGACCACGACGGCTGCGCGATTGATTGAAATCGCGAGGCGAATTGTTCTTCGCCGAAGTCTTTCGCACGACGCGGATCGAATGCGAACGCATCCAGCGGCTCACCAAATCTTGCGACATACGGACCAACCACCAGATCGGTCCAACGTTCGACTCGCCGCCGCAGGCGATCGAGTTCAGCCATACGTTCGCTCGGCATCGAGTTGGCATGAACCAACAAACGCATCACGCTGACTCGGCATTGTTGATGAGTATTCAACACGCTGCGAGCAATCTGCGCGGAGTGCCGTTGATCACGTTGCAGATCGCAGGCGGTCAACACGGTTCCCCAAACTCGTGTGAGCATTTCGGTGATCAACACTTGCTCGGCGATGTCGAGCACTTGACAACTCACCGAGGCATCGGCCTGCTGTGCGGCGATTTCTATTAAACGTCGCCAGCGTCGGAGGACCGCTTGGCTATGCTGCCAATAAATCCATAGCGGACCATCCGGAATCGGCGCGGTCCCTTCAATGACCAGTGACGCCTGAGCCGCCACGAGAGCGGTGAATTCCACAAACATTTGTTGGTTCACTGTGAGTGTTCCGTTTCTTTTGCTGGCAGATACTGAAGTGGTTGCCATTCAAAGTAGACGACTCACTCGGTGAGTCGATTGCTTCCGGCCCCGGAGTGGCTGCAAAGGCCTCGTAAGAACAAACAAGCGAGCCGCCTGTTCTACGTTCCTGCTCATGAGGGAACTGTTAAGCAAAGTCAGTGCCGAGACTCCGCGACCGCCAACACGCGGAAATTCAGCGTATTTCTGCGGCTTTTGCAGTCATCGACGATTCAGCAAGCACGCAGACGGCGTTGCAAAACGGCAACGTGTGGCGAACTAGCGACGCCACTTTCGTTGAGAGCGTTGTTTATTGTGGCGCGACGCTCCGCGTCGCGCTTCACGATGCGGAGCGTCGTGCCACAATGCGACTTCGCTGCGCTACGGCAGTTCGCTCACGCCGTCGGCGCTGACGAGTAGCAACTTGTCGGTCAGCGGGTGGTCCATCTGCGAGAAGTCTTCGCGCACTCGTTCGCGAATGTGGCGGACCATGTCGGGAGCATCAGTGCTCAAGGCGACGAAGAAGTCGCGGTTCGGCATCCCGACGGCAAACTCGTTCCCCAGCACATCGCGCAGCTTTTCGTGGAACGATCGGCTGAGCAATCGTGCGGTGTTGTAAGCATCCGGCTTGTGCGGCATCATCAATCGCGGGCCGTCTTCTTGGCCACTGAGCAACATCTCGCTGGGATGGTCCACGAAGTATTGTTCGAGGTTCGTCATCGCGAGATCGTGCAGTTCTTCCGCAGTGAGGTGCCATTTCTCCAACAAGTCGTTGCGGATGTACCAGTAAGCCTGAGCCTCATCGACGACATACAAAATCATCAAGTTGCCGACCCACGGCTCGCCGACGAAGTTGGGAAAGTTCTGCTGCCAGACTTTCTCCGGATAAAGCATCGGCATGATCCGCTCACGAACGTTGTCCAGCGACGGAGTGGTTTGCTCGTCGCCCCATTCCTGAACTTGAACCACCGTCGTCAGCGCGGGCAACAAGATGTTTTCAAAGCGATCGGGCGACTGCACATAGGTGCGATAAAAGTTATAGAGGTTGACGTTGGACTTCCCGAGCCGCAGTTGGAAATCTCCAATCGCCTCGCATTCCAACAGCGGAAACTTTTCGCGAGCCAGCTTCAATGCTCGCGCGGCGAACACTTGCGGCGGATCAGCAATCATTTCCGGAGCCTCCAATGTATTGAGGACCATACGGACCAGCGTGTCCGTTTCGGGATCGTGCGGTCGATCGCTCCGCTCGACGAACGTGACCATCAACATCATGCTCGGCCAGTCGATCGCCCATGCTTTCCAACGATGCCACTGACGTTGACCGAACCAGCGCCGCCACCAGGATCGCGGCGGATCGAGCACCGCTTCCCCCTGCCAACCCGCAGACGTTTGCGACAACACCAGCGATTGAATCCGCTGCATTTTGCGATGCCACGGAAAGAGTCGATTGAAGTCGATCGCCTCATCCAATCGAGGGACATCACCCCACACACAACGCACCGAAAGGATGCCCGCTTGCTCCGGCAACATCACGTGCGAGACGCCGTCCATCACTTCCACTTGCCATGATGGCGGATGCCACACACGAAACCACCCGGAAGGGCCGTTGAGACTTTTCCAATGTTCCGGTGGCTGATGACGCACGATGCAAACCTCTGTTGATCACTCACTGACGCCACCACTATGCCAAGTTGCTTGGGCAAGGTCGATGGTGCCGACCGCAAGTAGCTCGGCTGATCAACGGTTTGATCTGCGAAGAATCTCTAGCCAGCAAGCCCGAAGTGAAAAACGCGAGGACAGGATTTTCACGTGAATCCCCGAAGGCGATGTTTTACAAGATTGTGACGCGACCTTGCGCTTCGCGACGCGGAGCGGCGTGCCACAATGCTGCTTCACCGCCCTATTTCTGGTCCACTTTTTCGGCTTGTTTCTCAAATTTCAACGCGGCGGAGTTCATGCAATAGCGTAAACCGGTCGGCTTCGGCCCGTCTTCAAAGACGTGACCAAGATGTGCGTTGCAACGACTGCAAACAGTTTCAGTCCGAGTCGCAAACCAAGTTTTATCGACAACTTCACTGACTTTGTCGGCAGCGACCGGCTCGAAGAAACTCGGCCAGCCAGTTCCGGATTCAAATTTGGCCTTCGAGTGAAACAACGGCTGACCGCAACAGACGCAGCGATACAGACCGGTTTCATGGTTGTCCCACAGCGCGCCGGTGAAAGCGCGCTCGGTTCCTTGGCGACGAGCGACCTTAAATTGCTCTGGCGTCAAACGTTTTTGCCACTCGGCATCGTCGGCCGCAATCGGCAGCAGTCCGGCATCCGTTTCATTCGTGTTGTCATCAGAAGCGGCATTGGTTGTTGGCGTCATATTCATGGAATGAGTCTCCTGAGTTGAGCGGGCTTTGGATGTCGTGGCCTGTGATACGTCGAGCATCGGCTGGCTTTGAGCGCAGCCTGCAATCAGTACGGCATTCGCAACAGCCCACAGTGAAAATCGTTGTTTGAGCATCGTTTAGTCCCCTGAAGATTTCCGCAGACCGAATCCAGTTGGATGCAACTGATCGCTCCTTGGTGACTCTACGTTTCGATCACGGCTGCGGAGCGAACGGTTCCTGCAATGCTCGCGACAGTGATGTCGTGAACTCTGCGTATTGCTGATCGAGTTCTTTGAAATCGGTGCCGGTCAGTTCTTCGAGTGTGGTGACAGGGCCGCCTCTTTCGGCTTGTTGATAGATCTGTTTCACGTGCTCGATCAAATCATCGCGGTAACGACCGCCGTCATAGTGCATGAAGAAATGGACGATGCCTGCCGCTTGGCTGTAGTTGTTTTGCACGCGCGGATGAGCTTGATAGGCGTCTTTGCCCAATTGAGTGAACTGGTTCAGCGGCAGGTAATAGCCGTCTTTCAGGAATTGCTCGCGTGCGATGGCGAAACGTAGGAACTTGGGATCGCCCAACGTAAGTCGCTCGTTCTGACGTTGAAATGATTCGATGTAGCACGCGAAGCCTTCGATCAACCAGAAATTCGCGCGGCCGGCGATGAGCGGACTCGGCTTGAGTTGAGCCGCGAGCAACTGATGCGTCGCTTCGTGATACATCGTTGTTTCAGCGGGAGTTCCTGGATTCTCAAAGCTGTAGACGATGCCGTCGTCGGTGTCGTACACGCCGTTGCTGATCGCCAGAATCGTCCCTGGGTATTTGACCTTGAGCTTCAAGATGTACTCGTCGCGCGAACTGAAGAAATAGACTTTGAACGGGTCACTCACCGTGCGTTGTACCACGGCCAGATTGGCAAACAGCGTTTGAAGCTCTTGAGGTTTGTTGAAGAGAGCCGCAAATGTCTGCTGAAAGAAGCGATGAAATTCTTCCAGCGCTGTGGCTAACTCAACGCCTCGTTCGAGGCTGTGATTCGTCTTCAATAAGTAATGCTCAGTCCGAATTTCCCAAGCCTTGCTGAAGTCTTGCCGCCGCTTGGCTTCTTCCTCTGCGGACAACCAAGCGTTGCGATAATACCGCTCACCACGTTGATATCGTTCGACATGAGCCGCAGGAAGCCAACCATATTTCGCAGTCCAGACCTCCTTCTTTTCGAGCTTGCTCTTTTCAAACGGCGAAACCCATTCACCCTTGTACAAAACGTAGCCGAGCAATCGCCGGGCGCGAGTATGATCCGGATCGTGCAACGCGGTTTCGCGAATCAATTGAAACGCGTAACTCGGAAGCTTGGCCTTCACCGCCTGCTGAGCCAGCAAGTCGAGCTGCTTCGCGTACTCTTTGCGATGATCGCGAAGCTGCGTCCGCCATTCGCGTTCGTCATCAGGAAGATCGACAGCGATCGGCGGTTGGACGGCGCGCGGCAGCGGCTCGAACCGCAGCATGTCCGGATCAGCCGGTTGAGCCATCCGTCGAATCTGCGTTGCGATCACGTTGAGTTTTCGCTCTTCGCACGTTTGAGCGATCCGCTCCAACGCCCCCGCAAACAGGTGGTGAGCAGTGCGATGCTGCTCTTGCAGGTTCGCCAGTGCTCGCGCGGCCTTCGCTGCTTGCGGAGCTTGAGCCAGCGCACGTAATAACGAAACATCAATCGCGACAATCCCGCAGAGCAGGACTGCAAACAATTGAATTCGTCGAACACAGAACATGGCTGACTCACGGAAAACTAGCACGACGCGCCAGCGAGTGGTTGCGTCAGTGCCGTTCGCTGGTAGGACTGAACCACTCGCTGGCGCGTCGTGCTGGCATGAATAGGAAACTTGGCGACTACTGTGGCAGAAAGTTTCATTTGAGGCGATGGGAAGCTCGCTTCTTCGCTTGCTGGAACAGATCAGCGGCCGAGACCGGTTTCGGTGCCGGGGCTTGAGGCTTTGGTGCGGGGAACGGATCGTCGGGAGTTGTTGATTTCCGACTCATTGCAACCACTGGCACAGAACGCCGTCGAGTGCGCGTCGGTCGCAGGCTGTCCCACCACGACGGAGACGCTGCGGCTTCTTCAACGTCCACAACCGCAGTCGATCGACGCCACCACGGGAACGTTTCCCACCACGACAAGCGGCGTCCGGCGATTTCCAACAACAGCACGAACAAGCTCGCAGCAAACAACCAAGGCAACAGCGTTCGCGTTTGCCGACTGCGCGGCGGATCGGCCAAGACCGACAAAATGTCGGTGCGCTCGCGCCCTTTGGATAACTTCGCCACTTCGGACAACAGTTCGCGACCGGAAGGCAATCCTTGTCGCGGGGCGAACTCCGGCGAGTACGGCAACGTGACGCTCGGCCCGCGAGCGAACTCGCGCGAACCAACTCCTGCCGCTTTGATTCGTGTGTGATACGTCCCGGTCTGTTCCAACCGGAAGCGGGCTTGCAGCGAGTTCGGGCCGGTCCACGTGAAGTCGGGGGAAAACATTTTTGTGCGTTCGTCGCCGGGCGGAATCACGAACAACGTCGGCGCGTTTGAACGATGCTTTTCGCCGCGCTCCGGGTCGAGTTCCACGTTGACGATCGCCTCTTGTCCCTCTTGTTGAGTCGTGACAAACACGTCATCCGGCGAAGCGCTGTTGAGTAGCCATCGCGTTTGCGTGACCAAGAAGTCGGCATAGTCATCCCACGACTTAAACGGTCCCGTGTGCGGGCCGTCGACTTCGAGCGACAACGCGG
>JAYUFI010000658.1:0-4451 GCA_043738805.1 Planctomycetaceae bacterium
CGCTCGCTTCAAGTCGTCATCGTGGCCGACGCTGCCAGCGTCGGCGCAACCGGTCTCTTGTTGACGGACGCCGGCAGCGTCCGCCACGGTATCGAACAACTCGGCGAGTGCCGCTCCGTCCAACGTCCCCGAGCGTGCCGCCAACAACGCCCACGCCACCGACTCTTGCAGCCGACGATCCTCCAGCCGAGGAATCCATTCGAGCAACAACGCCGCGAGGCCGCTCGGCAACGAGTCGTATTGATCGCGAATCGCGGCGACCGACGAAACCGGAAACCCGGCCTCAGCCAACGCGGAGAGGAACCGATCGTGCGAATCGAGCAAAGATGAGGAAGTCATCTGTGAGTTTGTAGCGTCCCATTTGGGGAGATTGGATTGTCCGGTTTCGATTCTCGACGCACTGCGTCGAGAAAGGGAAAGGCATCAGACCTTTCGTTGCAGACGAACCGCGGACGCGACAATTCGTGACGCAGTGCGTCACAATTCAAAGACGCTGGGTCGAACTTTTGCATCTGTGACAAATTCGTCTGGCAAAATCATAGAGCGGCGAAGCAGCGTTGTGGCACGACGCTCCACATCGCGCCACATTCTTGCAGAAAAACAGCCTCTTCGGCGATAACGACGTAGGCCATGCCCGCGCGTGAGACGTCATGATAGACGGAGTTCAGCGGGCCAATTCCACGAGATTGGACAGGTCTCATGTTCGGGTTTCGTCGGTTTGCGGATGGATGTAGCATCCGTTCGTTGATTTCATTGCTCATCGCACGGAGGCGGTCATGGTGTTACCACGCGGGTCGGAGTCTTGGCGGAGGTCGTCTCGTTTTCGTCGTCAGTCGCTGGTGAAGCCGATGGCGGCGGAGGTGTTGGAGCCTCGCTGCTTGATGACCGAGGCGACGGGCACGCTCGCGGCGGTGGACGCGGCTCCGCTGAATGGAGACGTGGTGATAGGCCCCGACCTGTGGGACGACGCCGGCCTGACGCTGCTGCGAGACGGCGACCTCGTGCATCTCGTCCGCACGGGCACGACGCACGACGTCACCGCTCCGTTCGCCGTCGATGTGCCTGGCCAACTCGTCATTCAAGGTCGGGACAACGCACGCGATGTGTTGACGGTCGATCTATCGGGATCGACAGCGGCACCAGGAGATAGCAATGGCCGACCGATATTCTGTTTGAAGCGGTTAGTTTTTGATGGCGGAAGTGGACCGACGGTTGATGAATTACGAGCCGTCGGCGAAGTCAATGATGCTGTGCTCAATCAGTTTCTCCTGTTTCCTGATGAAAGCACTGGTGCTTTTCTACGCATGCCGCCCGAAGGCGGAACATGCGTGTCGTTCTTCGATTTCGCCCTCAAACAGGTGAAACATGTCGCGGTCGAGACGGTTGGCCCTCGTGGAATCAGTCAATTTTGGTTTCAGGATCAGAACAACGTGATCACGATCAACGGCCAGCCGGATGAGGAAGGGTTGGCAAGTGTTGTGGATCAAGCCACGGATATCGAAATTCGAGTTCCGGCTGATAGTCTTTATGTTGATGGAGGTGTTGGAAACGATCAGATCACGATTGCGTCCTCCAAACTTTTGCAATTGATCAACGTCTATGGTGGCGAAGGAAATGACACCCTGGTTGGTAGCGACGAGTCTGACGCACTCATGGGAGGCCCAGGAAATGACTCCCTCGATGGGCGAGGCGGCAACGATTTTCTGAACGGTGACGATGGTGACGACTCAATCGATGGTGGATTGGGAACCGATACCGTGCAGTCATGGGATTATTCGGCGGAAGGACATCGAACCATCATCGTCAGCCCCACGACCATGACTGGTTTTGGCGACGACCGTTTGGCGAACGTCGAGACGATCACGCTTGCTGTGAGTAACCACAGTCTTGTAGATGCTTCTGCCGCATCACAGCGAATCGAGGTCGGTGCCATTGACGGGAATTGTACGTTGATTGGCGGATCAGGAAACGATTCGTTCCGAGTGAGCGGTGGCTACAACCTTGTGATCGGCGGTGACGGGCATGACTGGTTGACGAGTGACGATTCCGTGACGGACACGCTCGACGGCGGCGCGGGTATCGACACAATCAACGATGTCACCGAGGCCGTTCAAATTCAGAGCGATGTTGGTTCGAGCGATCCCCAATCGGACACATTGCAGAGCCAATCAACCGACAGTAGCGGCGGTAACGCCAGTGTCATCGCAACCGATCCTTCGTCTGATACAAACAACAGCGATCTAAACAACGACAACATCAGCGGCGACAGTCTGGCTATCGCCGCTGATCCGCCATCAGACTCCAGTGCTGGAACTCCCAGCGATGACACGCTCGGTGCGGCTTTGCCAACGGACGACAACAGCGTCATCCCGACTGACGGCCGAGACCTTTCTGGCTCGCCATCGCCCGGCGATGTGCTGCTGATCGGCCAAGGGATCGCGACGGTTGGGATTGAGGATCGCGAGTTGGCGGAGTTCGACACCGCCAGTTCCGATTCCGCCTTCGGCGAACTGGCTGACTCCGAACCGGAGAGCAGCAGCGATCTCGCGGCCAACGGCGACATCAACTCCGCCGACGTGGGCGACGAACTCAAACTCGACACCGCACTGAGCAACGACTTTCTCGTGTCGCTCGCGAAGCAGCCAACGTAGCCATCATCGCTCTGCGTGATGAGCCTTGCGAGTGACGGCCACGAGAGTCGCTGAAGCCTTCGTGACCCAAGCGTGAAAGGCTCGTCACGCGGAGCGATGACGGCTACGTTGATGCACGCTGACAGAGACGTTGCCGCCGGACGCGAGTTTCTGAGACAATTTCTGCCAAGCTGAAACCATTCATTCGGAGAGCCGCGATGCCAGCCGTCACACGTCGCTACAGCAAGGAAGAATTCGCTCGTCGCGGCGATGCGCTTTACGACAAGGTCATTCGTCCGACGTTCGAGCCAATTCACAACGGCCAGTTCGCGGCCATCGACATCGAAACTGGCGAATTTGAAGTCGATGAAAGCGAAATCGCCGCGGGCGACCGGTTGCGCGCCAGATTGCCGCAAGCTCAAACCTGGATGTGCAAGATCGGGTCGCGATACCTCCGCCGGTTCGGCTACCGAGTGCCGCGAAAGGCCGGCTCATGATTCGTGGTCGAGTCGCAAGACACGAAGGGATCGTCCGACTGTCGGTGTTTGGTCGAGCGGGCCATCGTGAGACCATTGAGGCGGTCGTGGATACCGGCTACGACGGTTGGCTCAGCCTGCCACAATCGTTGATCCATGATTGGGAATTGCCGTGGATCAAATTCGGCCGCGCGGTTCTCGCCGACGGAAGCGAATGCGGCTTTGACATCTACTCCGGAGAAGTCCTTTGGGATCGTCGCCGGGTTCACATTGAGATTGATGCCAGTGAGGCCATGCCGCTCGTGGGAATGCAGTTGCTCGAAGGATTTGAGTTGACGATGCAAATTCGGCAAGACGGACCAGTCCTCATCAAACGGATGAAGCCACTGAGCGGAACGCGTCGTCGCCGCTGATAATCCCGCTCAAAGGATCGACCTCACGCGATCAACTCCTGCACGACTTTGCCATGCACGTCGGTCAAACGGAAGTCGCGGCCGGCGTAGCGGTAGGTGAAGCGTTCGTGGTCGAAGCCGAGGAGTTTCAGCAGCGTGGCGTGCAGGTCGTGGACGTGGACCGGGTTTTCGACCGCTTTGAAGCCGAATTCGTCGGTGGCTCCGTGGACGTAGCCGCCGCGCACTCCGCCGCCGGCCAGCCACATCGTGAAGCCGTGATGATTGTGGTCGCGGCCGTTGATCTTGCCGGCGTTCGAGCCGGTCTTCGGGAGTTCCACGGTCGGCGTGCGCCCGAACTCGCCGCCCCAGATGACCAGCGTCTCTTCGAGCAATCCGCTCTGCTTGAGATCGGTCAGCAACGCGCCGATCGCTTGATCGCATTGCTTGGCGAGGCGGCGGTGGTTGACTTCGATGTCGTCGTGGTTGTCCCACGGCTGGCCTTCGCCGTGCCAGACTTGGACGAAGCGCACGCCGCGTTCGATCAATCGCCGAGCAATCAAAATCTGCCGCGCCTGCGTGCCGGGACCGTAGGCTTCGAGGATGTGTTTTGGCTCGCGGCTGACATCGAACGCCTCTTCGGCATCGCGCTGCATCCGGAACGATAGCTCGAACGATTGAATGCGCGCTTCGAGTTGTGCGTCACCGGGCCGCTGCTGTTGATGCCGGCGATTCAGCACTTGCAACAGATCGAGCTGCCGTCGCTGCTGTGGGATACTGAGCCGATCGTTGCGGATGTTCTCGACCAGCTTTTCGATCTGTGTCGAGTTGGTGTCAATGTACGTCCCTTGATAGACCCCTGGCAGAAATCCCGCTTGCCAGTTCTGCGACTCCTGAATCGGATAACCGCCGGGGCACATCGCAATGAAGCCGGGCAAATCTTGGTTCTCGCTCCC
>JAYUFI010000659.1:0-1658 GCA_043738805.1 Planctomycetaceae bacterium
GGCATCGTGGATGTGAAGGCGAAGAAGATCACGGTGCCGGCGTTGCCGATTGAGGCGACGTATGACCTGCTCATCGAGACGAAAGAGCAACTGCTCGAAGGGATCAATCTGGCGGTGCCTCGGTCGGAGTATGAGGAGGAGCAGCCACTCGCCGAGGAGGATGTGAAGACGATCCGCGAGAAGGTACTGGGGCTGAATCAGTTCGAGGATGTCGTCGAGATTCTGGCCATAGAAGGGAACGTTCAGCACGCGGCGATTCTGCTCAACAAGGTTCGCACGAAGCCGTTCGTGAACTCGCTGCCGGGCGAAGTCGTGTGGCGAGCGGAACTGTGGCATTTTCAGAAGCCGGAAGAAACTTGGCTGAAGGCTCAGGAAGAACTGTTTGTGGTCCTGCATCGCGAGCGATTGCAACGGGATGTCTTCGAGAAGCGGTCGGTCACGTTTGACCCGGCTTTGGGCGGAATCAAGTTGACCGAAGACGAACCGAAGCGCGATCTGGGGCAGATCGAATGGCCCGACGCAAAGCCGAGAGTACGACTGCGAAAAAATGACAAACGCCGTTGAAACGCGATCCGCCCGCCTACACAATGCGTTCATTCTTTTGCCAGCACGACGCGCCAGCGAGTGGTTCGGACGCGAACACTCACCGGCGCGTCGTGCTAGTTTCTCTGTGATCCGGAAAGTTTTCGATTCCGTTCTTTAATTGCCGAGCAACTTCATCGGCCTGGCTTGCGGGCGTTTCGCTGCGGTGCCGCAACGGACGACGGTTTGCAAGATGTGATGTTCGCTCACTCCGGCGGGAGTGATGCCAGCGAGATATTGCAAACGGAGATTGCGGTCGCGATTGATCTCCGCGTCTTTCAGCCAATCGGTCAGATCATCGCCGTTGGCGACCAGCGTGCGTCGCAACATGTTGAAGTTTCCGAGTCCAACTTCAATCAACGGAGCGGCGGCGGCGGGGTTCG
Source organism: Planctomycetaceae bacterium (assembly GCA_043738805.1). Classification (GTDB taxonomy): domain Bacteria; phylum Planctomycetota; class Planctomycetia; order Planctomycetales; family Planctomycetaceae; genus SXKJ01. The sequence continues at coordinate 966 of JAYUFI010000659.1, forward strand.
CGAGCAGTTGCGGGCGGAAGTTTTCTACGTCGATCGGCGTGCCGTCGGCATGTCCGACGACGATCAGATCATAGCCCGATTGCGGTCCCTGACCGCTCCAGATCGAGGCGTTCGGGAACGCTTGCAGGATCGTTGCCAACTCACACTTCACGGCGACTTCGTTCGACTCGTACAGCGGCACCCATTGAGCGACCACGCCGCCGGGATTGAGGTGTTGCTTGCAGAGGTCAAAGAATTCGGTCGTGTAGAGCGACGCCGCGCCGCGGACCCACGGATGGATCGGATCGGTCGTAATCACGTCGAATTTCTGATCGGTCGTCGCCAGGAAGTGTCGAGCGTCGTCGTAAACGATTTGAGTTTTCGGATGGTCCAGCACGCCGTGATTCTCGCGAACGAAGTGAACTCGCGATGCTTCCACGACCGCCGGTTCGATCTCACACAGCACGATTTCTTTGACGGATGGATACGGCAGGAACGAGCCGGTGGTCATCCCGCTGCCGCACCCGACGATCAGGACTTTCTCCGGGTTGCCGTGAGCCAACGCCGGAAGATGTCCCAGCAATCGTTGCGTGCGCATGTCGCTGGGGCTGTTTGTGGCTTCGACTTTCCCCGCCACGTGAAAGCAGGTGAAACCTTCGGCCGACTTGGCAATCAAGATCGTCGAGTTCATCCCCTCACGCACGAAGTAATACT
>JAYUFI010000660.1:0-4445 GCA_043738805.1 Planctomycetaceae bacterium
CGCGATGGCTCGCTGCGCCGGACAATCCGCATTTCGGACGCAACTTTTCCAACCGCATTTGGGCGCACTTCTTCGGGCGCGGATTGGTCGAGCCTGTCGATGACATGCGGATCAGCAACCCGCCAACGAACAAGCCGCTGCTCAACGCGCTGTCGAAACGCTTCGCCGACTCGAAATTCAATCTGCGAGCGCTCGTCCGAGACATCTGCACGTCCCGCGTCTATCAACTGGCGAGCCAGCCGAACGCGACCAATTCGGGAGACACCCGTCAGTTCTCACGCAGTCGCTTGCGTCGTCTGCGAGCCGATGTGCTGCTCGATGCGATCGTCGTCGCGACATCGAGCGAGCGTGGCTTCTCATATTTCCCGCGCGGGACGAAGGCGATTCAGTACTACCCGCGAACGCCGGGAGACACCGAAGGCCCCAACGCCGGCGATCCGTTCTTCGCGACGTTCGGTCGTTCGCGACGTGGTTCGATCTGCGTGTGTGAGACGCGTGTCGAATCGAACTTATCGCAAGCCCTGCATCTGTTGGTTGGCGACACGATCGACGGCCGAGTCGGCGGCGGACAGGTCGTTCCGAAATTGCTGGTGGCCGGAAAGTCCCCGGAAGAGATCATCGAAGAACTTTTCGTTCGCACGCTGAGCCGCAAACCAACCTCGGAAGAACGAACCGCGATGCGCGAACTGGTTGGGGACAACGTAAAGGATCGCAAAGTGTTCGAAGACATCTTCAGTAGCCTGCTGCAATCGACCGAGTTTGGATTTAATCACTGAGCCATTGTTGTAGGACGGGCACTCCTGCCCGTCTCTTTCCGGGACAAACGACGGGCAAGAGTACCCGTCCTACGAAGAAACCATGAAACAACTCATCGCACTCACGCTGATTGGCCTGACCTCGGCGGTTCTCGCCGACGAGATAACTCCGGTCAATTACAACGATCACATCAAGCCGATCTTTCGGCAGCATTGCTTGAAGTGTCATGGGGACGATCAGCAGAAGGCGGGCTTGAATCTCCAGAACTTCGAGTCGGCTCTCAAGGGAGGCAGCGGAGGCAAGGCCGTGGTCGCGGGGCGTGCGAGCGCAAGCTTGCTCTATCAGGCGATCACGAACGAAGACGCCGAAGCGCGGATGCCGCTCAATCAACCGCCATTGCCGGAAGCTCAGGTGAAGTTGATTCTCGCGTGGATCGCGGATGGGCTGCGCGAATCCGCAGGCAGCAAGTCGCTCGCTACGAATCGCGATCTCACCTTCAAGCCGACGGCTGGGGCGATGACCAAGCCGGACGGGCCGCTGCCGATGCCTGAGAAGTTGCCGGCCGTGAAGCGACCGCAACTCAATCTCAAGCTGCCGATCGTGGCGATGGATGCCAGTCCGTGGGCACCGCTCGTGGCAGTCGCCGGGCACGAGCATGTGAGGTTGCTGCACACACAAACGCATGAGGAACTCGGAGTCTTGCCGTTCCCGGAAGGAGTCCCGCACGTCATTCGCTTCAGCCGCGATGGAGCGGTCTTGCTGGTGGCGGGTGGCAAACCGGTGCAGTCGGGCAAAGCGGTCTTGTTCGACGTTCGCACAGGCAAGCGGCTGACGGAAATTGGCGATGAACTCGACGCGGTCCTCGCGGCCGACCTCAGTCCCGATCAGCAGTTGGTCGCGATCGGCGGTTCAGGCAAGATCGTCAAGGTCTATGGCACGAGTGATGGCGTGTTGAAGTACAAACTGACTCGGCACACGGATTGGATCACCGCCATCGGCTTCAGTCCCGACGGCAATAAGCTGGCAACGGCGGATCGTTCCGGCGGATTGCATCTGTGGGAACCGAAGACCGGCGGCATCCTGCTGACGCTCGCCGAACACAAGGCGTCGGTTTCGTCACTGAACTGGCGCAACGACAGTCGCGTGCTGGCGACGGCGGGCGAAGACGGCCTGTTGATCTGGTGGGATGTCGTCGATGGTTGGCCCGCGATCTCGAAGAACAACGCGCATCCACCGAAACGCGCCGAAGGCGTTTACGGCCGGCTGCGAAACGGGGTGCTCGGTGTGTCCTTCGATGGGAACGGCAATCTGCTGACGGCTGGACGTGATCGAGTGGTTCGCCTGTGGACTCCCGACGGCCAGACCACGAAGTCGTTCGAGGTCACGGAGGCCATTCCCGTCACGCCCCGCATCAGCTACGACGGCCGCACTCTCATCTGTGGCGACTCGCTGGGCGAAATTCATTTCTGGAATGTGCCCTGAAGCGATCCCCTGTACGAAGCGAACGGCAAAGGAGAGTCGGCCAGGGCACCACACTCGTTGTCGGCGTTCGCCAGATCATTTTCACGACGTGATTGACGGATCGCTTGCCATTGGCGACGTGATTTCTTGCCGTTCGCTTGTTTGGCCAGCAATTGTCCGGCGAACCTTGCGACGTTTCATCGAACGCCACTACAACGAGAGCGGCTTACATTGGAGTCGATAGATTTATGCCAAATTTTGCTTCGCGAATTCAGGGACCGATCGCCGTCATTGGAGACGTGCATGGGCAGGTCGAGAAGCTCGATATCATTTTGTCGAAGCTGCGTCACACGCCCGATTTCGCACGACGCTGGGTCGTTTTTATTGGCGACGTAGTCGATCGGGGTACTGATCCCAAAGGAGCGATTGATCGTCTGCTCGCCCTGCAACGCGAGCACCCTCAAACGACGGCAATCGCGGGCAATCACGAACTAGCGATGGCCGGAGCACTCGGCTTAATACCGACACCCGCATATGGCGATTGGGCCGTGCAATGGGTACAGCAATATGGAGTCGAATCAACGTTCGCTTCGTATGGTGCTCCGCTGGGTGACCTCGCGGCATTGAAGAGCAAGGTTCCCGCTGAGCATGTCAGTTATCTGGCCGATGCACCGTGGGTCGTGGAGCACCCGCAAGCGATCTTCGTTCACGCGGGCTTGGACCCGAATCAACCGCTGGATCTGCAACTGCGAATTCTACGACAGCGCGACTTCACGCTGAATCGACCACCCTGGTTGTGCTCCAAGACGTTCGTGGACAACGGCGTTCCAGATGATTGCCACGCACTGGTTGTTTCTGGCCACGTGCCGGTTTCGGAAGTGATCTACCGTCCGAACCGACTGCTCATCGACACGACTGGCGGACTTGGGGGCGATCTCAGTTGCGTGCTACTTCCGGAGCTTGTGGTCATTTCATCGGGCGATGGTCCGCCGCAACCGCTGGTTGCACCGGAACCGGATCGCCCGTGGTGGAAGTTTTGGTGAGCAGACAATTTGAGATTTGAAATCTCACTTCCCCTTCCCCAGAAACAGCTTGATCGAGTCATAGATGGCATCGCGGTTGTTGATCTCGGAGAGCACGAGGTTTTCGTGCTTACCGTTGATCCGCTTCAACTCGCGGATGTAATCACCGCTGCCATAGGGGCTCTTCACTTGCCCGTAGCAGTACAGATTGCAAACCGGCAGCAAATCTTCCGTGAGCATTTGCAGGCAACTGACATTGTCCTCGCCCCAATTGTCGCCATCGCTGAACTGGAAGATGTAGATGTTCCAGTCACCGGTCGGAAAATCACGTTCGACAACTTGCTTGGCGACCGTGTACGCCGAGCTGATCCGCGTGCCGCCGCTTTCGTGCGTGTGATAGAAGGTGTTCTCGTCAACTTCTTTGGCAACGGCATCGTGGATGATGTACCGCACTTGCACGCCGTCGTATTGGCTTTGCAGCCAAGTATCGATCCAGAAGGATTCGGTGCGGACGATCTCTTTTTGCTCCTGAGTCATCGAACCGCTGACGTCCATCATGTAGATGATCGCCGCGTTAGCTTGCGGCTCGGAGATCGTCTTCCAACTGCGATAAAGCTGATCCTCTTTCGTCGGCACGATCTTTGGTTTAGTGATGTCATACTCGCTTGAAGCAATGCTCCGTTTGAGAGCCTGCTTGTAGGTCCGTTTGAAATGCCGCAGCGACTGCGGGCCAGTCTGCCGGATGCTGCTGTATTTGTCCTTGCGGCTTTTGACCGCGTCGTGGCCCTTGGGTTGGATGTTGGGCAACTCCAATTCAGCCGCCAGCATTTTGGCCAACTCTTCGATCGACACTTCGACATCGCGAGTATGTCCGGTTCCCGGATCGCTTCCGGCCTGACCTTGTCCGTCCCCCGGATCACCGCCCTGTCCAATCGGCTGACCGACCTCACCCTCACCCTGTGCGACTCCGCCTGAACCCTTCGGCCCATGACGGAAGTGAGGGATTTCAATATTCGGCACCGGAATCGTCACCAGCCGTCGTCCCTGCCGCCCGGTCATTTCACCGTGGGTGATGTACCGGCGCAGATCCTTGCGAACTCGTCCTTTGACGATTTCCTTGAATCGTTGCTGATCGCGGTCGATGGCTCGTGTCATGACATGCCTCGTTCAATCGGGACTAATCATTATTCGGTTCGATACTGCGAA